>QHXA01000061.1:26630-38126 GCA_003222755.1 Acidobacteriota bacterium | reverse complement strand
AAAAGGGGACTTAGTGAGAGTTCGTTTCTGGCCGCTTCAGCGGCCAATCCTGCGAATGATGCGGTCAACAGTATCGATCAATGCGTTCAGTTTTCCTTCCGTGTGCTTTTGCGCTTCCTGCAGCTTTTGTAGCTGGGCCGTGAATTTTTTTTGAGATCCCAAGATGGTTCCGCTGAGGGTTGTCAAATCGCGGATCGCGGTTGCTTGCTGTGATTGAATTTCAGTCAACTCATCAATCGTCTTCTCGATCCGTGAGAAGCGTTCGTCGGGCGTCATGTCTTAGCCTCTTGGGCAGATTCTGAAGTGCGGACACTGGCACGACAATGGCACGAAAGTGCCCGAACCGACTGTTCAAAGATTCAGCCCAACTCAGCCGGCAGTATACTGGTCCCATGAAAAAGGTCGTTATTCGTCACTGCCTGATTTGAGCTTCGTACCCCCCACGCGCTGCTCGTGTAGCGGCGTTGCTCAAGAAGGAACTCGGAGTCGAGGTCGAAACGGTCGCTGGAGCAAACGGAGAATTCACCGTGTGGGTCGATGACAAACTCGTCGCCCGCAAGGGTTGGGTTCGATTTCCGAGCGATCAGAGGGTGCTGGAAGCGGTGCGGTCCGCGTTTGGTTAGTTTTGAGAGGTGATGAAGGCCAACAATCAATTCCTTTACCTGACCACAACCGGCCGCAAGACCGGGCTGCAACGGCAAATTGAAATCTGGTTCGTGGAATCCGGCGGTCGCGTATATATCCTGGCCGAGCACGGCCTTGAGGCACACTGGGTGCAGAACATCCTGCGCAATCCTCGCGTGGATGTCCGAATCGGCGAGCAAAGGTGGCATGGCCTCGCGCGTGTGCTCGACGCGGATGAAGACAGGGATGCTTACTTGAAAGCTCGGCTACTTGCACGCGACAAATACGGATGGGGAGAAGGTCTGCCGGTCGAAATCCAGCCCGCGCCTTAAGCTCGCTCGTTCGGTAAGCCGACGGCTAACTGTTCCGTTACTGTTTACGGCGTGTCTTGAAGCGCGAGGCGGCCTGATTCAGAGATTGGTGTAGCTCTTCCCAAGCCTTTCCAAGACCGGGCTTCAAGTCTCCCCAAGCTTCGAGGCTCGTTTGTTTTAACTCCTGCAACCGTTGCTGCGCCGCTTTCAATTTCGGACGCAGCGCTTCCGCCTCTTTGCCAACAGCAGTTTCCACTTTTTTTACTAGTTCATTGATCTCCGCCCGCAACTCAGCGAGTTGAGCGTCGATTTTTTTCCAGTCGAATTTTTCAGGCATCGTTCTACTTAGCGTCGGGCCCACCGGCCGGATTGCTTCAGTACACCGCTTCGCGGCCTTTTTGACTACCGGCCGGTCCTCCCACGCTCTTAGCGTCGGGCCCACCGGCCGGATTGCTTCGGTACACCACTTCGCGGCCTTTTTGACTACCGGCCGGTCCCCCCACGCCCTTAGCGTCGGGCCCACCGGCCGGATCGGCATAAGGCACCGCGCGTTTGAATACTGCTTTCATGCACATCTCTCGGAATAAAAACCTTCTCAATGTACACTCTCAACCAGCGTTGTCCTTAGATAAAGGTTGCGGGTACGCAATAAGAAGGACTCAATGCGCGCGTTGAAACTCACATCAGTCACCGTGCTCGGCGTTATTCTAACCGCCGCATGCGATAACGAAAATTACCTCCTGATTACGACGACGTGTAGAGCGCTCCAAAACTACTTCACACTGAGCAGTGATGACTACAGCAAATGCCTCAGCACTGAGGATTACAGGCAACGCCTCTCATCCCGCCGCGACGCCCAGTGGTCAGAGAATATCTCCGACAGTCATAACCGGAAGCTAAAGATGATACTCCCTAAGAGGAATGCGGAGATATATGTCCGAATCTCCCGCGTGTCCGAACTGCCTCTGAAAACTTCAGTGAACTTCTCAGGAACTGGAGCCGAACGGCATGTCGGAGAGCATTATGTGATCGAGGGGACGCTTCTCGACGAAACCAACGGGCCGAACAAACATTCGCTGGTACTCTATGCGGACGCGGATAAGGACCGGAAGGATCCTCGAGTGATCGCGACCGACGCTCTCGATGCCCCGCAAAACACGTTCATCAACGAGCATTGCTGGGTAAACACAGCGCGTTATTCGAGTTCAATGTGTCACGGTGATATCTACATTTCGGTGCAGCGCCAACCGAATGGATTCTTCATCATTCACGAACTGGACGGCGCGGTATTCACACCGTCAAGCGCTGCAACTGTGCTGGCGATTGTTACCGGACAAGGGCTGCGCCCCTGATGCCCGACCGACGTATCCAGCGTACACGCAGCGGCGTTTCGGACGCTAATCGTGGTGCTCGTGAAGCATCTTGTGTTCTTCGTGTTGTTTTTCCCGATTGATTTTGCCGTATTTCTTGCGTTCGGAACTCAGATGCGCTTGCCTGGTGCCTTCCGAGCTGACAGCGCACAGTGAGATCATTTTTTGCAGATCTTGATCGTGACAAGAGGGGCATTCCGGCGCGGATGATGACGGAAGCACCAGGTATTCGAACTGATGTCCGCAGGCTCGACATTGGTATTCGTAGATTGGCATTCGTCACCTCACTGGATTGTTCTCACGCAAGATTCTAATATCCGGCGTCGCAGTTGACCATATTCAACAACGGCTCGCCGCATTGGTAGCGGCGAAGGTTCTCGGTGAACAGATTGATAACCTCATCCCAATGATCCGGCCGCACGCCGGCCGAGTGCGGAGAGATGACGACGTTCGGCAGGCCCCAGAGCGGACTGGCGGGATCGAGGGGCTCGCGTTCGAACACATCCAGCACAGCGCCACCGAGCCGGCCATCTTGAAGCGCAGCAACAAGAGCGGGTTCGTCAATGATCTTTCCGCGCGCAACATTAATGACAATCGCGCCTGCATTCAGCAGTGCAATTTGCTCTGCTCGGATCAGGCGGTCGGTTCCTGCAAGGGACGGCGCCGAAATCACCAGAACGTCGCATCCAGTTAGCGCTTCATCCAATCGTTCGGGGCCAACGATGCTATCGACGAACGCCGGCGCCGGCTGGTCCAAACGGCGGCGGATGCCGGTCACGCGCATGCCGAATGCGTGAGCGCGGCGCGCGACCTCATGTCCGATCGTGCCCAGACCGAGAATCGTCATGTTGCGGCCGCGCAGACTCCACGGCCACGCGTCACGGGTGAGTTCATCTTGAATCCAGCGGCGTTCGCGCTGCGCGTCGAGCATGAGGTTGAACCGGCGGGAAAGAACAAGAAGGCCGCCGATCACGTGCTCGGCGATCGGGACTGCCTGGATTCCGCGAGAATTCGTCACCAAGATACGGCGCTCCGCCAGTTCGCGCAGCGGAAGAATGCCGACAGCGGCGGCTGTCGAGTGGACCCACCGCAAGCGCTGGGCGCGCTCCACCATCGCCGGCGAAAGGCGCGACGCCAGCGCAACATCCGCCGTCTCAATCGCGACGGCGGCTTCCGCATCCGTCAAAGCGTGCGTCAAACTCACTTCCGGAAATCGCTCGCGCAAAAGTTCGACTTGCGATTTCGGAGTCTGCCAAAATGCCACAGGCCAGACCGTGAAAATGAGTACGTTCATGCGCTCTGAGTAAAATAAAGGAAATGGCGGCACCGACGCTAGACACGGACACCGAAAACACGACGAAAGACGAGCTGAGCAAGCTTTACCATGTCATCATCCTCAACGATGACGAGCACACGTTCGACTACGTTACTGAGATGCTTCAGTCCATTTTTAACATGCCGTACGCGAAGGCTTTTGAGCACACCCTTGAAGCCGACATGACCGGCAGCAGCATTGTCCTGACTACTAATCTCCAAGAAGCCGAAAGCAAGCGGGATCAAATACACGCGTATGGGCCGGATTGGCGAATGCCCAATAGCCGCGGCTCAGTTGCGGCGCTTGTGGAACCGGCACTGTAGGATTTGAGATAATCCTTGTCCATCGAAGGAGACCCCAATGCCGAAATACACTTTTCGAGTAAATGGGCGCGCCGTGAGTGCCGATTCGTGGGATCCGGCGCAGCCTCTGCTCTACGTATTACGCAATTCGCTGGGACTGCATGCCGTCAAATTCGGATGCGGCCTCGGACAATGCGGAGCGTGCACTGTAATTATCGATGGTAGGGCTGCGCGATCGTGTTCCACACCGGTGTCGCAGGTCGCCGGGCGCTCAGTCACCACGCTTGAAGGACTGGGCACGCCGGAAAGACCGGACAAGCTGCAAGCGGCCTTCATTACCGAGCAAGCTGCTCAATGCGGCTATTGCACGAATGGAATGATCATGAGCGCGAAGGCGCTTCTCACGCGGACCCCGAACCCGACTCCGGAGCAGGTCAAACAAGGATTGGGCGGGAACCTCTGCCGGTGCGGCACGTACACTCGAATCCTGAGCGCTGTGCTGCGCGCGGGAAAAGCATAAAAGGAGATTGCGATGAACAGGCGAGATTTTCTAAGAACCAGCAGCGTCGTCGTCGTGAGCTTCGCTTTCGACGGAGTGATGCCAGAGACGGCCGCACCGCAAACTACCAATCCCGGCAAACCCATCGATCCTCGTGAGGTCGACAGCTTCCTTGCCATTCACGCGGACGGCGCCGTCACGATCTATACAAGTAAGGTTGATGTGGGCACCGGCCTGAATATTGCGATGGCGCAGATGGTTGCCGAAGAGCTTGGCATCCCAGTGGATCGCATCAGCGTCGTCGAAGGCGATACGGCTCTTACGCCCGACCAGGGAGGCACGGGAGGCAGCACCGGCATCACACGCGGCGGAGTGGAATTGCGTCAAGCGGCGGCCACTGCACGCCAGGCGCTGTTGAAGCTTGGCGTGAATGCAGACATGACAAACGTCGGCGCCATAGCTGGCGGCAAGCGCCTCGACCTGAAGGTCGATCCAAAAGCCCCTCTCAAGAACCCGTCCAGCTACACCGTCGTCGGCAAACCGGTACTGCGTCCCGAAGTTCGAAAGAAGTGCACAGGAACGACTGTCTTCGTTCAGGACTTCTCAGTTGCCGGAATGTTGCATGGGCGCGTGATTCGTCCCCCTTCCATTGGAGCGAAGCTGATATCGGTAGACGAGGCATCGATTCGCAGCATCCCTGATGCGCGGATCGTTCGGATTCAAAACTTTCTGGGCATCGTAGCGAATGACGAATGGGCTGCCGTTCGCGCGGCCAAATCACTCAAGACGACCTGGAGCGAATCGCAGACGCTTCCTGGAAGCGACATGCTGGACCGGCACGTGCGAGCGAGCGCCGTAGAACGCGACGAAACGCTCGTCAATCGCGGTGATCCGGCCGCTGCGCTCGCTGTCACAGCGAAGCAACTTTCAGCAACGTACTGGTGGCCTTTCCAGAGTCACGCGTCGCTCGGCCCGTCGTGCGCTACGGTGGATTTTCGGCCCGAAGGAACCACGATCTGGAGCGCCTCTCAAGGACCGCATGGCTTGCGGGCAAACTTCGCGCGCGTTTTTGGCATTGCTGAGGACAAACTGCGGGTGATCTTTCTGGACGGCTCAGGCTCATACGGCAGCAATGGCAACGATGACGCAGCTGCGGACGCGCTTCTACTCTCGAGAGCGGTCGGCAAGCCTGTCCGCGTGCAATGGATGCGCGAAGATGAACATGGCTGGGATCCGAAAGGCCCGCCACAACTGTTGGAAATCCGTGGGGGCCTTGATGCGGAAAATCGGATTGCAGCCTGGGACACACAGATGTGGCTGCCCGGGAATGTGCAGGGCAGCCGGCCGCTGCTCGCAGCCGATGATGCCGGCATTCCACAGCCGCACGGCCGCACGGCAGGTCAGATCTCGCAGAATGGTGATCCACCTTATGCCGCACCGAATGTGAGAGTTGTTGTCCACTGGCTCAAGGACACACCGCTGCGGCTTTCGAATCTTCGCGCGCCCGGAAAAATCGCGAACGTTTTTGCGGTGGAGAGCTTCACGGATGAGCTTGCTGCGGCAGCCGCAATCGATCCCGTCGAGTTTCGCTTGCGCGGACTCACGGACCCGCGGGCGGTGGATGTAATCAAGCGTGCGACCGAGATGATCGGCTGGGAAGCGCGGCCTTCACCGAATTCGAGACCGCAACAGGGCAATCTCCGCGTTGGCCGCGGCATGGCATACGTACGGTACAAACAAATGGAAAACTACGTCGCGATGGCCATGGACGTAGCCGTCGATCGCTCGACCGGGAAGGTCAATGTGCGGCGAATCACTTGCGCGCATGACTGTGGACTGGTCATCAATCCGGATGGCCTCCGCAATCAAATCGAAGGCTGTATCCTGCAAACGCTTGGCCGCACTCTTCACGAGGAAACGACTTTCGACCGGTCGCGCGTGACGAGCGTAGACTGGAAGAGCTATCCAATCCTGAGTTTTCCGGAAGTGCCCACGGTCGAAGTTGCTCTCATTGATCGCCCAATGCTGCCTCCCATGGGCGCAGGCGAGGCGGCCACGGCGCCCGTGGCAGCCGCATTGGCGAATGCGGTTTTTGACGCGACCGGCATGCGATTGCGGCGCGTCCCGTTGAAGCTGTGAAATCCATTCACCGATGAGGAGGATTAATGCAGGCGAGAGCGTTTTACATATGTTTTGTTTTTGCGTGCATGATCATTGCAGCGCCGGTCTTTGCTCAGGAAGGCCACCCGTTGGTTGGGTCCTGGCACGGGAACTGGGGCACGAGTACCACAGACCGAACTGACTTCACGCTGATAATGGACTGGGATGGTAAGGCTATCAGCGGTGTCGTTAATCCGGGATTCGAGCAGATGCCGCTGCAGAACGCAAAGCTAAATCCGAAAGATTGGACAGTCCATTTCGAGATCGACCGGAAGGAGAAATCCGGCAGCACAGCCCGTTGTTTGATCGATGGGAAAATCGACAAGCTCGGCTCTGACCGTCGCACACTCACAGGAACGTATACCTGTGGCGCAACAAAAGGCGATTTCAAATTAACAAGAGATCGGGATTATTAAAGTTCGACAAAACACAGTCGAGGAGATATCACCATGACCTGTAGCAGGATTGGTTTTTTCGCTCTGGCGTTGATCATAGCGGCAGCGCTGGCGACCCCGTTGTTGGCGCATCATTCCTTCGCCGCTGAATATGACAGCAAACAGCCGATCAACATCAAGGGCGCCGTGACCAAGGTAGAGTGGATGAACCCGCACGTCTACTTCTACATCGATGTCAGGGACGAGCAGACCGGCAAGATCACCAACTGGGCTTTTGAAATGGGTGCGCCGGCTGTGATCCAACGGAACGGCTGGACACGCAATTCAATGAAGATCGGAGATCTCGTCATCGTCGAAGGAACCCGAGCCAAGAGTGGAGCCCCGCACGGCAATGCCCGATCGGTTACGCTCGCCGCGACCGGCAAGAAACTGGGAGCCGGATCGAGTGAAGGACAAGTCCCGGAACAATAGGCCAGCGGTAAGGAGACTCGAAATGCGAAATCATCGGCTACACATTGTGATTATTACGGGCGTACTCGGCCTCTTCTTGCTGCCATTCGCATTAACCGCGCAAGACGCGGGAGCAGGCGCGCGCGGCGGCCAGCGCGGCGCAGGTGGCGCGCGTGGCGGACGCGGCGGACGTGGTGCAGCCCAGCCCTCGGCGCCCACGCCTCGCTGGCCGGACGGTCGCGTGAATCTGGATGCGGCTCCCGGCCAGAAAGGCTTTTGGAATGTCATGCAAGGTAACGTGGTGGGACGCAATGGGTCGGCTCTGCCGACCAACCTCACCCTCGACGAAGTTCCCTTCCAGGATTGGGCGCGCTCTGTTTACGAATATCGCCAATCTCGACAGGGCTTAGATGATCCGCATGCGCGTTGCTATCCCGCAGGCGGCATGCGCTTCTTTACCGTTCCAAATGGGTTGAACATCGTGGACCAGCCGGAACTGAACCGGATCTTTCTGATCTCCGGCGAAAACCGCGACTGGCGCAGAATCGCGATGGAGCCCGGCCGAAAACATCCTCCGGAAGACCAAATCGTTCCCAGTTACTTCGGTGATTCCATCGGCCACTGGGAAGGCGAAACGCTGGTCGTCGATACCGTCGGATTCAACGAAAGATTCTGGGTCATCCGAGGCGGGTTGCCGCACACCCGTTTTCTCCACCTCGTCGAACGGTTCACACGTGTGAATTACAATAGCCTGAAGTATGAAGTGACCATCGACGATAAGGGCGCTTATACGCGCCCGTGGTCTGGGGGTTGGCTGATCCCGTGGCAGACCGTCAACTACGACAATTCGCCTGGCGGCGAGATCCACGAGTACTTCTGTCACGATAACGAAAGAGACTCCGAACGCTTCGATCTGGACGAAACCCGCAGCAAATAGGCGGAACGCAAAACCGGAGTGTTGCTGAAGGACAGACGCTTCGGCACCGCGGATCGCACCCCAACCGCGACACCCTTTCATGGTGCGGATTCCAGAGTGTCGAAGTATTCCAGCGGTACGCATAAAACGCGTACCCCTGGCGAATTTCCCAGCACCGCTCCGCGGTGCGAAAATCCTGCTAAAAAATTAGCACTTTTCCGTTGACGCGACTTCCCCGTCGGTGCTAGTTTTTTAGCATCATGACACTCCCACATCTTCACTTGAGCCGGCGGGAACGACAGATCATGGACGTTCTTTATCGCAAGGGCTCGGCCACTGCGGCCGAGGTCCTGGAGAACATCCCGCAGCCGCCGAGCTATTCCGCGGTGCGCGCGCTGCTTCGGATTTTGGAGCAGAAGGGGCACATTAAGCACGAGGAGAGCGAAGGCAAGTACGTGTTCATGCCGACCGTACCGGCAGACAAGGCCAAGCGATCCGCGATGCGGCATGTCGTGCAGACGTTCTTCGGTGGATCTGCGGAACAAGCTGTGGCCGCGCTGCTCGACGCGTCATCTGCCAAGCTTTCGGATTCGGAATTGGACCGCCTGCAAGAACTAATCGAGAGGGCTCGCAAAGGAGACAAAAAATGAGTTTCGCTTTGAACGTCATTGCCAAGTCCACCATCATTCTGTTGTGCACGGCCGTCCTGGCTCTCCTTCTGCGTCGCGCCTCCGCATCAATGCGACATGCCGTGTGGGTCCTCGCGATAGCTAGCGTGCTGCTGCTACCACTTGCGCTTGTGATCGTGCCTCAATTCGAATGGTCCGCATTGCCTCAGGCGAGCACGAGCGTGACGTTCTTAGCGATTCAGAATCTGGCAGGCGCTGCGGCGAGCGCGAAACTGGGGCTCAAATCTTCGACAACATACTTGAGCGCCGGCGTTGCGGCCGCGTTGGCCTGGGTTTTCGGCGTCACCTTCTTATTAATGCGACTTGTAATCGGAACAGTCCACGTAAGGCGGATGGCTAAAACTGCGGCTGCGGATCGCGGAGACAGTTGGTGCGAGCTTATGAAGGAGCTGTCCCTTACGTTCCGCATACGAACTTCGATTCGTTTGCTGTTCAGCAACGAGCACGTTTCCCCCATGACGTGGGGCGTTTTGCGTCACACGATTCTGTTGCCTTCCGCGGCTAGAGAATGGTCCGAAAAGCGCCGCCGGCTCGTCCTTGCGCATGAGTTCGCGCACGTGAAGCGGAATGATGGGCTGATGCAGGTTTTCATTCAAATCGTTTGCAGCCTTCATTGGTTCAACCCACTCGTGTGGTACGCGGCGCATCGCGTCCGCATCGAGCGCGAACGCGCCTGTGATGATCATGTGCTGACCCTCGGAGCGACAGCGACAGATTATGCGGATCACCTGGTGCAAATTGTTCGAGGCCTCCGTGCCTCGCGTTCTTTGTCGTTTGCAGCCGTATCGATGGCGCAATCGACGCAGCTCGAAACTCGACTGATTTCTATACTCGACTCCGGCGTGCGCCGGCGAACACTGTCCACACCAGGGACGATCCTGCTCTGTATGTTTGCGAGTCTGCTCACGACTTCGATTGCCGCAATCCGCGTAACGGCTGCCGTGCCATTGCCTCCGGTCTTTGTTGCGGCGACGAAAATTGCGCCCCCCGCACCCGCACCTAAAGCTGCGCCACAACCTGCAGCCGCTCCGCAGCGAACTCGGATCGGCAATGGCGACGCCAAACCGCCGATTTACACCGATGAAGCTCTTAAAGCGCACATCGAAGGCACGGTCACGCTCGAAGCCGCAGTGGATCTCGAGGGCAAGATCAAAATTCTCCGCGTCGTTAAACGGCTCGGCTACGGGCTCGATGAACGAGCAATCGGCGCCGTTTTGGACTGGAAATTTGCGCCGGCGACCCGAAACGGTGCTCCCGTTGAAGCCATTACGCAGGTCGATGTTGATTTCAAAATACCGGCTTCATTCAACGAGACAATAACGATCGGACCTGGCGTGACGCCACCCACAATCATCTCGCGCGTTGAACCGCAGTACACGGATGAAGCTCGCGACGCCAGATATCAAGGCACAGTTGTCGTGAGCGCGACGATCGAGAAAGATGGGACCCTCAAGGTGGATAAGGTCTTGCGAGAACTCGATTATGGGCTTACCGCGAAAGCAGTCGAAGCTCTGCAGCAATGGAAATTCAAACCAGGAATGCGAAATGGGGAGGCAGTCGCCGTATCGCTCAAGATCGAAGTGAACTTCAATCTGAGGTAATTCGGGGTCAGACGTCTAAATCACTTAAATTCGCGTGCTGGAATTCCAAACCTGCCGGCGTTGATTGCGCAATTTAGGTGATTTAGACGTCTGACCCCGAATTACCCCTGCTTACACGTCCATGATGTCCATGGCCTCGGCGAAATCTTTGATCGGGTCTTTGCCGGGCTTTGGCCGGTACTCGTGGGCGACGTACCCTTTGAAGCCTAATTGTGCGATTTCCTGCGCGATGAACCGGTAATTCAGCTCCTGTGTTTGATCGAGTTCGTTGCGGCCCGGAACGCCGCCGGTATGGAAATGCCCGATGGACTGAATGTTCTCGCGGATGCTTGCCACGATGTTTCCGTCCATCACTTGCACATGGTAAATGTCGAAGAGGAATTTCATGCTGGGCGAGTTCACGCGCTTGCAGAGGTCCGCGGCCCACCAGACGTGATCGCACATTTGGTCGATGCGGCCGAGCCGTTGGTCTTCGTACTTGCTGTTCATCACCTCGATGCAGATGGTGATGCCTTTGTCTTCCGCGTGGCCTTTCACTCGATTGAAGAAGGCTGTGGCGTTTTCCAGCCCTTGCTCATGCGACATTCCCTTCTTCTTGCCGCCGACACTGATGATGTCTTTGCATCCGCCGGCGGCGCATTGATCGATCCAGTCGTGAAAAGGCTTCTCCAGCTTGTCGTGGAGTTCCTTTCGAATCACGCCGTCTTCAAAACCGATCGGGCCGGCCCCACCCATGGTGGGAACCAGGCCATATTTCTTCAATGTCGGCCAGTCGTTCGGTCCAGCCAGATCGACGCCGTAGGCGCCGAGGCGCGCAATTTCGCGGCACAGGTCCTCGAACGGCATCATCGGATCGAAGTTCGT
>QHXA01000061.1:22545-26433 GCA_003222755.1 Acidobacteriota bacterium | reverse complement strand
CAACCTGGGATGTAGGGTTCGCTAGCATATCGGCATTCACCCGCCTCTTTCGTTCCCGTTATGGAGTCCCGCCTTCTGCCGTTCCGAAAATTCGCAAGATCGGGCAAGCGTGAGGGGCGAAACCCGGCTTATCCTGCCGACATGAACATCACATTAATTGCTCTGGGTGTCAGTGACCTGTCGAAATCGGTCGCGTTTTACCGGGAGAAGGCAGGCTTTGATCTGCAAAACCAATTCGGATCGATCGCGTTTTTTTCGGCCGGCCCGATCACGTTGATGCTGAACGGCGGGCTGCGCCGTCCGGACGGCCCGCTTGCCGGTGCGGTGGAAATTGTTCTGGCCGCCGATAGCGTCATCGAATCGCACCGCCAATTCATGGAGCGCGGCTGCAGTTTCATCAACCAGCCGCGGGAAGTCACGCCGGGATCTTGGGCCACGACATTTACGGACCCGGACGGGCATTGGTTGACGCTGTTCGGACCGAAGTAGGCCGCGTTCTTCTGTAGGGGCGGTCACAAACCGCCCCTACAGTTCGGATCAGCATGATTTTATCAGGAGGATCAGGAGCTCTGAATTTCCTGACACGCCTCCGGCGTGGTAAGCTATCGCCGCAACGCTAAATTACGCTAGATAAATACCATTCATCTTGATGAAACGATCCAGCCTTGCCTTCTTATCCATCGTATTCGCTTGTTCCCTGACGCTGTCTTCCCCCGCGTCACAACAAAGTCGCCTACCGGCTGCCCCTGCGGCTCCTTATCGCGCGCTCCTCGATCAGTACTGTGTGACATGTCACAACGAGCGGGCAAAAACCGCAGGCTTGATGCTCGACAAAATGGATCTCGCCCATATCGCCGAGAGTGCCGAAACGTGGGAAAAGGTCATTCGCAAGCTTCGCGGGGGAATGATGCCGCCCATGGGCCGGCCGCGTCCGGCAAACGATGAGGCCTACAAGTTAATCTCGTGGCTCGAAATGTCACTCGACCGCGCCGGCATCGCAAAGCCAAATCCTGGCCGCGCGACGATCCACAGACTGAATCGGACGGAATACGGCAACGCAATTCGTGATCTCCTTTCGTTGCAGGTGGACGTATCCGAGTTACTCCCCGCGGATGACGAAAGCAACGGCTTCGACAATATCGGCGACGTCTTGAAGCTGTCGCCGTCGCTGCTCGAGCAATACCTCGCAGCGTCCCGGAAGATCAGCAGTCTCGCCGTCGGAAATCCTTCGATGCCGCCCGTCACCCAGCGATACGCGATGCCGCCCGACATTTCTCAAGAGGACCACATCAAGGGCCTGCCGCTCGGGACGCGCGGCGGGATGCTCATCCGCCATAACTTCCCGCTCGACGGCGAGTACGATTTCAGAATTTTCCTCCTCCGGAATATCGTGGGCTACATGAAAGGTCTGGAATGGCCGCACCAGCTCGAAATCACGGTTGATGGCGAGCGAGTCTTCTTGGCGGCGGTCGGCGGCGAAGAAGATAACAAGATGTCGGACGCGAACTTCGCTGCTGCAGCGGACGCTATCGATGCGCGGTTGAAGACTCGCATCTCTGTCAAGGCAGGGCCGCACGATGTCGGCGTCGCGTTTATTCGAAAGAATTCGGCCGAATACGACGAGCCTCTCGAGCCGCATACACGCGATCACGACCTTCAGAATATGAACGGCATCCCGCTCGTCGAACACATGGACATCACGGGCCCATATGACGCGACAGGGGCAGCGGACACTCCAAGCCGGCGGAAAATTTTCGTTTGCCGTCCTGCCAATGCAGCCGACGAGACGCCATGCGGGAAAAAAATCATCTCCGCGCTTTCTCGCCGTGCTTATCGCCAGCCGATTAGCGCCGCCGACATCGATCTTCTAATGACCTTCTACCAATTCGGCCGCAGCCACGGAAACTTCGAAGCAGGCATTGAAAACGCTCTCACTTTCCTGCTCACGGCGCCGAAGTTCTTATTTCGCACCGAATCCGATCCGCCGAATCTTCCGCCCGGCGGGATCTACCAGGTCAGCGATACCGATTTGGCATCCCGCTTGTCGTTCTTCCTCTGGAGCAGCATTCCAGATGACGAGCTTTTAAATCTCGCCAGCCAAGGAAAGCTGAAAGATCCCGCGATTCTCGATCAGCAGGTGAAGCGCATGCTTGCGGACCGCAAGTCGAACGCGCTAGTCCGCAATTTCGCCGGACAATGGCTGTTCCTCCGGAACCTGCAAAGCTCGCATCCGGACGGCCATGAGTTTCCCAACTTTGACGACAACCTGCGTCAGTCTTTCCGGCGCGAAACCGAATTATTTTTCGAAAGCATCATGCGCCGCAAATTACACCTTTGTGAATGAGCGTCTGGCTCGCCATTACGGAATTCCGAACATCTATGGAACCCGCTTCCGGCGTGTAACGCTAACCGATCAGACCCGGATGGGTTTGCTCGGGCAGGGCAGCATCCTGACCGTGACTTCCTATCCGAATCGCACGTCGCCGGTTCTCCGCGGCAAATGGATCTTGGAAAATATTCTTGGTACGCCGCCTCCACCGCCTCCTCCGAACGTTCCGCCGCTCAAGGAGAATGACGACAACGCCAAACCGCGGTCTGTGCGGGAACTGATGGAAGAACACCGGAAGAGCCCGGCGTGTGCGGGCTGCCATGCCGTGATGGATCCATTAGGATTCTCGCTGGAAAATTTTGATGGTATCGGCGAGTGGCGAACGAAGGATCAATCGGGGCCGATCGATGCGTCGGGGCAATTGGCCGACGGCACGAAAGTCGAGGGGCCGGTTACCCTGAGGCAGGCCCTCCTAAAACACCCGGAGCAGTTTGTCGGAACTGTTACAGAAAAACTTTTGACCTATGCCCTGGGACGAGGCCTGGAATTTTATGACATGCGGGTCGTACGCGGAATCGTGCGCGAGGCCGCACCGAACGATTACAAGTTCTCATCGCTTATCATGGGCATTGTGAAGAGCACACCGTTTCAAATGCGTAAGGTGCAAGAGTGGTAATTCGGGGACGCCATGTTTGTAACTAAGAAACATCTTTCGCGACGCACGTTCCTAAAAACCGCGGGCGCGACGCTCGCACTGCCATTTCTGGAATCGATGGTGCCGGCGATGACGGCGCACGCCGCAATAAACCCGGGCACGCGGCTGGCGTTCGTTTATCTTCCGCACGGCGCGATTATGGACAGGTGGACGCCGAAAACGGACGGTCGCGACTTCGAGTTCACGCCCATTTTGAAGGCGCTCGAGCCGTTCCGTGATTATGTAAACGTCATTAGCGGATTGGGACACAAGGCAGCCGATTCCACGGCGGTCCATTCTTTGAGCGACGTGGCTCAGCGGCATTCGCCCGAAGCCGACGCAAGGTCCCGATGCGTTCGCCGGTATCACGGCGGATCAAATCGCGGCGCAGAAAATCGGCCAGAACACCGTGCTTCCTTCAATGGAATTGGCGACTGAAGACCATTCCGGGCTGATTGGCGAATGCGACCGTGACTACGGCTGCATCTACATGAATACGCTCTCCTGGCGTACGCCCACAACTCCGCTGCCGATGGAGATCAATCCTCGTAAGGTCTTCGAACGGATGTTCGGCCAGGGTTCAAACGCCGCCGAGCGCCTCGCGCGCAAGCAGCAGGACCGAAGCATACTCGATGGATTCGTACAGCAGACCAGCGCTCTTCAAAAGAAGCTCGGACCTCGCGATAGAAACACAATGAATGACTATCTGGAAAGCGTTCGCGAGATCGAGCGCCGGATTCAAAAAACCGGAATCGAGCAGACAGACGTGGACGTGGCTGTGCCTCCGACTCCGGCGGGGATACCCTACTCCTATGAAGATCACGTGAAGCTCATGTACGACCTGGTCGTGCTGGGATTCCAGGCG
>QHXA01000061.1:21979-22501 GCA_003222755.1 Acidobacteriota bacterium | reverse complement strand
CACCATGCGATTTCGCATCACCAGAACCGCCCGGATAAGATGGAAAAGAACGTAAAAATCCAGACGTATCACATCGGCTTGTTCGCGCAGTTTCTCGAGAAGATGCGGTCGACGCGCGACGGTGATGGTTCGCTGCTGGATCATTCGGTTCTTCTCTACGGCAGCAATATGAGCAACAGCAACGCGCATAATCATTTTCCGTTGCCGAACCTCGTCGTCGGTGGCGCTTCGGGACGCCTGAAAGGAAACCGGCACTTGAGGTATCCCGACCACACGCCGATGACGAACCTTCTTCTGAGCGTGCTGGATAAAGCCGGCGTGGAGCTGGAGACCCTCGGCGACAGCACCGGAAACATGGCGAACCTATGACGTTCGTTGTTGCGATCATGCTTGCAGCGGTTGCTGCGGGTGTCGATGCGAAATTGGCGCTCGCTGTCAAGACTGGAGACAAGGCGGCTGTTCACGCGCTGTTGCAACAGCATGTTGACGTGAATGCGCCGGAAGTCGACGGCACGACCGCCC
>QHXA01000061.1:5846-21900 GCA_003222755.1 Acidobacteriota bacterium | reverse complement strand
GCCGCTCTACCTGGCATGCGTGAATGGCAATCCGGCCATGATTGAAAAGTTGTTGAAGGCCGGCGCCGATGCGAACGCGGTCAGCAATGAGGGAGAAACCGTCCTGATGACTGCCGCACGCACCGGAAATGTCGATGCCGTGAAGGTGTTGCTGGCGCGGGGCGCGGATGTGAACGCGAAAGAAACCTGGCATGGCGAAACAGCTCTGATGTGGGCCGTGTCACAAAAGCATGCGGCCATTGCTCGCGAGTTGATTGCGCACGGCGCCGATCTGAACGCGCGCTCGATGGTCAATAAGTGGGAACGCCAGAATACCGCCGAGCCCCGTGAAAAATGGCTGCCTTTGGGCGGCCTGACGCCGCTCGAGTTCGCGGCACGTCAAGGCTGCGTCGCTTGTATTCCGCTGCTCGTCGAAGCCGGCGCGGATATCAACGCAGTCGATCAGGACGGCATCACGCCGCTGCTTTCAGCAATCATCAACGGGCATTATGATGCGGCCGCGGCAAATCCGAACATTGCGGACAGGGCCGGAAGAACACCGCTGTACGCCGCAGTCGATTTCCACACCATGCCGGCTTCGAACAGGCCGGCTCCGAAAGAAATTGATAACGAGCTAACGAGTCTCGACGTTATCAAGGCTCTGCTGGCGAAGGGCACGAATGTAAACGTTCAACTGAAGCAACAGGCGCCGTATCGCACAAAGCTGGATCGCGGGGATGACACGATGCTCACCACCGGGACCACGCCGCTGTTACGTGCTGCAAAAGCGGGCGACCTGACAGCAATGAAACTTCTGCTCGATAAGGGCGCTGATGCAAAGCTCACGACCCGCGCGGGTATTAATCCGCTGATGGCAGCCGCCGGCCTGGGAACGAAAGAGGAAGACACCACCGGCCGCCGGAAAACTCAGGCGGACGCGATTGAAGCCATCAAGCTTTGTCTGCAGGCCGGCGTGGATATCAACGCCGTCGATAATCGCGAACAGACGGCGCTGCACGGCGCCGCATTTTGGGGATTGGATGAAGTGGTTCAATTCCTCGCCGAGCATGGAGCCAAGCTCGATGTGAAAGACCGGCAAGGCAAGACTCCGCTGGATGCCGCGATGGGCCTGGCTGGTGGTGTGGGTTTCGATGGCGCAGCAAGCGTACCGCATCCAAACACCGCGGCATTGATCCAGAAACTTCGAACGCACCGCGCAGCGGTGCAAGTAAATTAGCGAGGGGTACGCGTTTTTTGCGTACCCCTGGCATTCGAGCCGATAAGCGTCGCACCCCGGCAGTGGTGCGAGGAGTCCTCGACACCCTTTCAGGGTGCGAATGTCTGTGGTTTCAGATAACCGGGGGTTGCGCTCGCTCCCGCTCGCTTAACCCCCGGCTAATTTTCCTTGCACGCCTCCGGCGTGCGCTCCCTAAAACACAAACTTGCCGGCAAGCTGGATGATCCTTGGGTCCTGTGCCGTCAGAATCTGTCCAAATTGCGTGCTGCTGAGATTGGTCGTGACCGGCCCGGCGCGATAGCTGTTGGTCAGATTGAAAGCCTCGCCGCGGAGCTCAAATGTTTTTCCCTCTGCAACGCGGAAGATCCGCGACACCGCCGTATTAATCTCAAAGAATCATGGACCCCGAATGTTCGATCGGCCCAGATTCCCGAGCGTGCCCAACGCCGGCTGCTGGAATGCGGCCAGGTTGATCCAGCATCCTGGATTCGGGTGCTCACACAATGGATCGGCCAAGACTTGATTTGGCCGCTCGATTGCCGTGTACCCCGTCAATTGCCGGTCAATACCGGTGGTCACTGTCTGGTATGCCCCGGATAACACGCGATAGCTGGTCGAAAGCCGCCAATCGGACGTGACTGCCCGAAGCGCTCCGCCGCCAGAGTAATGCGGAGCCTCCAACACCGCTGTGAAGTTCGCAATGTGACGCCGATCGACCGCCTGCGTTCCATCGAGTGTTGGCGTCTGACAATTGCCACGGTCGAAGCGCCGGTTATTCGGATCCAGAGGACCGGCGTTGACGCCGCCCACCGTTGAAGCCTGAGTAACGTCGCCGATACAGTGGGACCAGGTGTAATTGCCATTCACGTTGATGTGGCTGAACCGCTTCTGCGCAGAAATCACCATGCCGTTGTAGTTAACCGTGCCACTGGAGTCGAACTGATCCACCGGACCGAGATACTGGCCCTGGTCGCGGGTCGCCAAGAACGCGAGCCGGCGTTGATTGAAGCTCGTCGGCGAATTACATCCTGCCGTCTGTCCTGCGGCACATGCTAGTGGACCTGGAACGAGGACCGCCGGGTTCAGCGCGGTGGTCAGCCAAAGATGTGCGGTCTCGGTCCCCAGATACGAAATCGCAATCAAGCCATTCCTCCCAAGCTGCCGTTGAACGGACAGGTTCCATGAGTACACGGTGGTCGCTTTCGCGTCCGGCTGTTGCGCCACGAAAGTACCGAACCGCACAAAGGGCGCAGCCGCTCCGAAGTTGCCCGGGAACGGATTGCCGCCGGGTTGCGTGGTCCAGGGATCGGCGAAGTTAAACGGACCCGTCAATGTGACGGTATTTCCGAAGGGCGGTGCAGTCGTGGCGGTGGACATGAGCATCAAATTTGGAAAGTCGTACGATATTCCAAAAGACGTCCGAATGGAAATCTTGCCATCGCCGCGCGGATCGAAGGCTAGACCCACGCGGGGTGCAAACTGGTTATAGCGGTTTTTGACGCCTGTTTTGCCGGTGAAGCCGGGGTCGCCTGCATATAGAAGTCCGGCAGGAGCATTTTTGAAAACCGTGCTCCGGATACCTTTGTTGTAGCGATCCAAGCTGAAGTTGTACACGGCGCCATTGTTGATGCCCTGCGGCAGGAACGGCTCCCAACGCACGCCCAGATTCGCGGTCAGATGCCGCGAGATCTTCCATGTATCCTGCCCATACAGGCCGTAGTACCACTTGTAGGTGAACGTGGTGTTTGGAGTTCCCTGCGTCATCGTCTGCACTTTGCCCAGCAGGAAATCGAGCATTCCGGCCCCTGAAGCATTTCCGGTGAATCCGAAGCTGGCGGCCGAAAAGACGTTCGCCTTCTGGCTGTGCTGATACTTGTATCCCGTAAAGCCGAACCCGAACTGATGTGAGCCGCGGATCATGCTGACGTCGTCCGTCACGGTGTAGTATGTCGGAATGAAGTGAGCTTCGATCGCGGTGCCGACGCCGATATTGAATCCTCCAGTAACATTCACGACCGTTTGATGCGGCACGAAACAGTGCATCTTCACGCCGACGTCGCACCCGGAAAAATAATCTTCGTTGTAGCGGAAAACGGCCACGCGGTTCGCGGCAATCCGGAAGTTGTTAATGGTTGTGGGCGAAATCAGGTAGGTGTCTCCGATCGTTCCCGACTGCTGCAGGTCATCCAAACCACCACTAACTGTGTCCAGAATGTTCCCGGAGAATTGGTAAGGCGACGGCTGCTTGAAGCCGGAAATCATGTACCGGCCAAACAGGCTGTGCTTGTCGCTGATCTGATAATCCACGCGTCCCAGAGTTTGGTATTCGTTGATCTTCGTTACCGGCCCGAATTTCACTTCCCCACACGGCCCCGCGGCAGCAGGCAATTTTGCGACGATCGCGAGGGCTTGAGGACTGAACGAACCCACGGGAACCTGATTATTCGCATAGCTCAAACCCGTATTGGGATCGCGAAGCTGAGGAAAATTGCAGCCGCTAAAATCTCCGGCGAGCATGCGCGGCGTTGGAACAAAACCAGTTCTATCGACAGGATCGGTTCTCGTTTTGGTTCCCTGATAACCCGCGAAGAAGAACACTTTGTCTTTCTTGATCGGACCACCAAACGTGCCGCCATATTGATTCCGTTTGAGCGTATCGCGCCGCGCAGCATTGGCGTTTCTCGCGTTGAGGATCCCGTTGCGGAAGAACTCGAACAGATTTCCATGAAATTCATTCGTGCCGGATTTCACGACGGCCGAAACAGCCGCGCCGGAGTGCAATCCATTTTGCGCGGTAAGCGTTGACGTCTCGACTTTAAATTCCTGCAGCGCATCCGGGAAAGGAAAAGGAAGGTTGACGGCATCGAATGGATTGTTATGCAATGCTCCATCGAGCAGATAGGTCACACCCGAAAGCAGACCGCCGGCAACTGAGAAATTCAGGCCGCCGGGAAACCCCGCGGTTCCAGCCTTTCCGCCGGGAACGGTGGCGCCCGAAATTGCAATCAGTTCCACCGGATTCCGGCCGTTGAGTGGCAGTTCCAGGATGCGCTGGTTTTCGATAACGTTTCCGATGCTGGTGGTCTGTGTTTCGACCAGGCCAGCATTGGCCTCGACCTGAACGGTTTCGGGAATGGCGCCGGGCTTCAGCGTGATGTTGACCGTCGGTATTGACGCAACCTGCAGCACAATTCCCGTCTGGACAAATGGACTAAAGCCGGGCGCGCTGACTTCCAGCCGGTAGGGGCCAATGGGCAGGTTAGGCAGAACGTAGCGCCCATCTTCACTGCTGATCGCCATGCGGCTGATGCCCGTGTCGGTTTGAGTGGCTTTGACTTCGATTCCTGGAATCACTGCACCGCTGGTGTCCTGAACGATTCCTTGAATCTGTGATGTGGCCTGCGCCCACAGTATGGCGGTACTAAACACGAACACGATAGCTAAACGAATGACTCTCATCCGATCCCCCTTCAGGCCGGGATTGTATCGCTTCGCAGCGCGAATGGGGTTAAAGAAAGACGTCACAGACCTCGGGCCAGGGACAATACCTTTTTACCAACCTTCCACCAGGCTTTTACGAACTAACGGCTCGTGTTCACCGAACGCGAGTGGAACTGACGGTCGGACAGAGGGCGACGCTCAACTTCTCGCTTCAAGTGGCGGTTGACTCAAATAAACTGACGGTGTTACGGTACCCGATCGACTAGATACATTCTGTGTTCTGCTGTAGGGGCGGTCCGCGAAGCGCAAGCGCGATAGCCCGCTTGCGCTTCGCGGACCGCCCTACAGCAGAACGGGCGTTGCTTAATTTCAAGGTGGTCTATGCATAAGGCAGGTCTTTTATTTCTCGTTCCTGCGGCGGTGCTCCTCATATTCAGCTACTCAGCATTTGCCCAACCGCCCCGTCCGCAAAACCCGACTGATATTTCCGGCGAATGGACCCTGGTGAACAACGAAGATCCCGGTCAGATCGGCGCTTCCGGGCAACCTCCGTTGGGCGACTATCTTGGCATTCCATTCAATGATGCGGGACGCCAGAGAGCGGACACGACCGCCGAGTCCATCTGGGGAACACCGGAATATCAGTGCCGGCCGCATAGTGGCGGGGTCTCGGAGGCGCACGCGTCCTGAAGGAACAAGATCCTCTGACGCGGGATGTGAAGGCGTATCACTTCCAGTTCATGCTGTCTTTGGACCGGCCCATCTACATGGATGGGCGGCCGCATCCCGCCGCGTATGCACCACACAGTTGGTCCGGCTTCTCAACAGGAGAGTGGATCGGTAACACGCTGAAGGTCACCACGACTCATCTCAAAGACGGCTACCTCCGGCGTGGTGGGCCGCAAACCAGTGACATGCTGAAAATGACGGAGTACATCACCAGACATGACGACATCTTAACGATCGTCACGGTTACCGAAGATCCTATTTATCTGGACGAGCCTTTCGTTCAATCGACCACTTACATGATCGATCTGAATTCCCATGTGGCGATGGAAGAGTGTGACGCATCGGCCTTTGCCCAGAACGGCGGCACCGACCGGCATCATGTGCCGCATTTTCTTCCAGGGCAAAACACAGCTCTCACCGAGTGGCTGAAAGCGGAGGATTGGGTGCCCGTGGAGCCAACACGAGGCGGCGTGAAGACGCTGTACCCCGAATATCGAGCTACCTTAGGCGGTTCCGTCAACGCCGCCAGCTTGAAGGTCCCATCGTCACGCGCATCCTTTGCGCCGGATAAGAGCATCGTTGACCAGAGTCCTCGAGACGGACAGGTTCACGTTCTGCCCGTGCAAGGCAACATCTACATGTTGGTAGCTGACGGCACGAACATTAGCGTATCTGTTGGTGAGGACGGCATCGCGCTCGTGAACACTGGTTCTGGACAAATGACGGACAAGATTTTGGCTGCGATTAATCAGCTGGCCAATTCAGTTGTAGCAGCACCTACCACCAACAAGTGTTTCGGGGCGCATTGCCCCGAGACTTGGGGGTGGAGCAGTCCGTACATGAATGCGGTCATCAGTTCCCCCGCTCCTCCAAAACCGATTCGTCAGGTCATCAACACCAGCGCTGCGCCGGATCACGTTGGAGGGAACGAGAAGATCGCGGGCCTCGCTCTGTCTGGACGTCGCGTTTCATTGATCGCACATGAAAACGTACTAAATCGGATGAGCGCGCCGGCCGGTAAACAAGCTCCTACGCCGGAGCGCGCATGGCCGACCGATACGTACTTCGACGAGTTTTACAAAGTGCCCTCATATGTCAACGGGGAACCTGTCATCGTCTACCATGAGCCGGCGGCGAACACGGACGGCGACAGCATTGTATTGTTCCGTCGTTCTGATGTGATTGCCGCTGGTGATATTTTTTCGACTGTTGCTTATCCCGTTATCGACGTGGAGAAGGGTGGCAGCATTCAAGGCGTCATCGCTGGCCTGAATCACGTTTTGGATCTCGCGGTTCCTGAGTATAGGTCGCAGGGCGGCACGTGGATCATTCCTGGTCGCGGACGACTCTCCGATACGGCGGACGTCGCCTCGTACCGGAACATGCTCGTGATGATGCGTGATCGAATTCAAGACATGATTAAAAAAGGCATGACGCTCGAGCAGGTGAGAGCGGCACGTCCGACCATGGATTTCGATGGCCGATATGGCTCAAACACCGGTTCCTGGACAACAGATATGTTCGTCGAAGCAGTTTATAAAAGTCTTAAGGGGAAAGAATAATGCGCACAATCCTTGTTACCGGCATTGCCGTAGCTCTCTTGGCCGGGACCGCGGCGTACGCGCACCATTCCTACGGCGCGACCTACGATGTAGGCAAAGAGATCAAGCTGCAAGGGAGATTGGTGCAGTTTGTATTTCGGAATCCGCATGCCTTCGTTCACATTGAGGCGCCGGACCAAAACGGGATTGTTCAACGCTGGGCCGTGGAGTGGAGCGGCACGACACAACTCGGGGCGTCGGGTGTGACGCGCGAGTCCCTGCGAGTTGGCGATGAGATCACTATTCTGGCGCGGCCGTCGCGCGTCGCTGGTGAGTACCGCGCGCTGATGGTCACGCTCAAGCGTCCAGTCGATGGGTTCACCTGGGGAACGCGTGAAGGTGAAAGGGTGGACTAGTTCAGTGAATCGTTACTTGCGGTGTAGAAAATTCCTGACCGCGAGGAACTGAGATCGAGGAAACCATTCAGAGGAGGACTCCATGACAAAACCGTTTTTCAGCTTTGCAGCAATTGTGTTCGCCGCCGTCATCGCAGGCTTGGGTCTCTGGGTTCTCACCACTCATGCGGCCCAGGCCCCGCAGGGTGGCCAAGCCGTTCAGCCGGCGCAACCTGCCCAAGGTGCTGCGCAGGGCCAAGGACGAGGGCAACGCGGCCCGGCCACACCGCCGGCACCATGCGGTCCGAACATCGCTGGCGACCTTGGCAAAAAGACCGCGAAGGATTTCCGGTGTTTCGAGTTGAGGATGTACACGGTAGACCCAAGCCGCGATGGTGTTGGTCGCTTCAAAGGTGGCATCGATGACCTGCATAAGCGGTTTCGCGAAGGAGAGGTCGAAGTTTTCAAGAAGAGCGGCGTGGAGGTTCTCGCAGTTTGGCAAAACTTGGATGATCCGAACACTCTGATTTACCTGCTTGCTTACAAGGACCGCGCAGCTCGAGACGCAGGGTGGGCCGCTTTCGGTGCCGATCCCAAATGGAAAGAATTACAATCGAAGTACTTTGTTCCCTTGACTACGAAGGTAATCATGATGAGCGCGGCCGATTACTCACCGCTGAAGTAATACATGAGCCACCGCCGAAATAAATGAGATCTTGGGATTTTCATGAAGACCAAGCGCCCTCGACAGATCACAGTATTATTTTCATCCAGCATTGCACTGCTCCTTGCGACCTGGGTTGCCGTGGGCCAGCAGACACGGCGAATCGATGATGCGGCGCTCAAGAATACCGGCAAAACCGGCGAGGAATGGCTGGCATACGGCCTTACTCCCGGCGAGACACGCTACAGTCCACTCAAGCAAATCGATAGGAACAACGTTAGCCGTCTCGGGCTCGCCTGGTCGTACGAAGTAGGACCCGGAGGCGGGCCGCAGGAAGCAACGCCGCTCGTGTGGAATGGAACGATTTATGGAATCACGAACTGGAGCGTTGTTTTCGCCGTTGATGCGCGGACGGGCAAAGAACGGTGGCGGTGGGACCCCGAAGTCAATCAGTCTGCCGTGCGGTCGAAAATCTGCTGCGGGGTGGTGAATCGCGGTCTCGCGATTTATCAGGGCAAGATTATTGCGCCTGTGATCGATGGTCGGCTCGAAGCGCTGGACGTCGAGACCGGCAAGGTCATCTGGGAAGCGCGTGTCGCCTATCACCAAGACAACTACACGATCACCATGGCGCCGAGAATTGCGAAGGGCAAAGTAATTATCGGTGTTGCGGGCGGCGAGTTTCCGACGCGCGGGTATTTTGCAGCCTATGATGCGAATACCGGCCGGTTTGCATGGCGGTTCTATGCCGTTCCCGGCGACCCCTCCAAGCCATTCGAAAACGCCGCGATGAAAAAGGCGGCCGCGACTTGGGACGGCGACTGGTGGAAGTTCGGTGGCGGCGGCTCCATTTGGGACGGCATGGCTTACGATCCCGACGCTGATTTGATCTACGTCGGAACCGGTAATGGCGGACCGTGGCCGGAACAGCTTCGCAAATCGAAAGGCAAAGACAATCTGTACGTTTGCTCAATACTCGCGGTCAAGCCCGACACGGGTGAGCTGAAGTGGTACTACCAAAACACACCCGGCGATTCTTGGGATTATGACAGCGTGCAGGGTTTCGTGCTCACGGACATCACGATTAATGGCAGACACCGAAAAGTCATCATGCAGGCGAACAAGAACGGTTTCTATTACGTTCTGGATCGCATCACTGGAGCATTCATCTCTGCTCAGCCTTTTGCTCAAGTGAATTGGGCCAAAGGTATCGATCCGGAAACCGGGCGGCCGATCGTGAATCCTGACGCGCATTACGACCACAACAACGAAAGCGTCACGATATTCCCTTCGAATGGCGGCGCGCATAATTGGTCCCCCATGTCTTACAACCCTGTTACGGGTTTGGTTTATATTCCCACATCGCCCAACAGCAGCAGAACCTTCTTGGTTGAGCCAAACTTCACGTTCCAAGAGGGGCGAATGAATACCGGAGTCCCTCGCGGCGGACGTGGTGCTTCCGCAAACCCGCAGGTTCCGCCTTCCATCGGACCTGCTGCTTTCGAGGGCCAGCGTGGCGGAATGCTTGTGGCGTGGGATCCTGTCACTCAAAAAGAACGTTGGCGAACGCCGGGCGGCGCAGGCGCCGGCGGCGGAACGATGAGCACCGCCGGGAATCTGGTGTTGCAGGTCATTAATGATGGCCGGCTGCTGGCTTACACCGCGGACAAAGGCGAAAAGCTGCTGGAGATTCAAACCGGGTTGCGTGGGGGTATGGGCCCGCCGATCACTTACATGCTCGACGGCAAGCAGTACATTGCCTTGATGGGCGGTACGGGCCAAGCCGCTGGCGGACGCGGCGGCGATTCAACTCCAGCCGTTCGGCCGAAATTGTTAGCGTTCGTACTGGATGGAAGGGAGCGGCTGCCGCAGTGACCTTCCTCAATATCACATCAGAACTCCATCCTCATATTGAACGTGAACTGCCGGTTGCCGGTCGCGGGCAATGGCACTAATCCGAACGTCGCCAGGTTCATGTTGACCACTGGACTGCCCCAGTTCGGATGATTCAGGAAATTGACGGCATCCACTCGCAGGATGAAAGTCTTCCGTTCAGCAATCCGGACGCGCTTCAGCAAATTCAAGTCGAAACCGATGGTACCCGGACCCTGTATCCAGTTCTGACCCATATTGCCAATCGTGCCGAACGCGGCATGCTGCAGCAGGATTTTGCCGGAAGCATCGACGATGGCGAATCGGCCGTAGCTTGCGTTGAGACTGTCCGCGTTTGTCACGGCAGCCCGGCCGGGATCGGTCACGCGCTGTAAACCGCTGAGGTAGTCCTTTTGGCCGGCCGTATTCGATGATGTGAGCTTGCCAATGTTCTTCGGAAAGTCCCCGACGATATCGGGAAACTGGCTGGCGCCACCGAGCGGGTTCTCACCCGCGGTGATTGTCAGCGGCGCACCCGAAGTCCAGCTGGCGATCCCGCCGAACTGCCAGCCTTCGATGACGCGCGATACCCAACCTGGCGCGTTGTTGAGCAGTGCCTGGCCCGTCCCGAACGGCAACTGCCATGTACCGTTCATGCGGATGTCATGCGTCCGGTGAGTGGTTAGCAAGCTTTTATTCAGTTGCCGGTTTCGCGGATCGATGTTGCCCGCCGTTCCGAGGGACCGGCTCCACGTGTAAGTCATCTGACTCGTAAACCCGTGCGAGAGCCGCTTCGTCACGGCCGACTGCATGGAGTGGTACGTCGAGTTGTTCATATTCGCGGAAATGTTGGCACTGCTGTACTGCGGATTAGCCACGATGAAATTCTCGGGCAGACCTCCGTTTCGGAGCATCCCGCCGACCACGCCGGTAAAACTGGAGTTCGTATTCAGGTATGAGGCGACGCCCCCGAGATTGCCATTCGCGATATTCGCGCGGGTACTCGAGAATCGCCGGAGAGCAGAGGAGCCGCTGAGGCCGTTAACGCCGACTGTACCGATGCCGGCAAAATTCAGCCCTTTGAGCATTCTGTCGAAGAGAGGTGCATCACCGCCTTCACGTGTGGTCCGGAGCGCTTCCATCAATCCGTTCTCGACGATAATCGGGCTATCGATATTGATCATACCGGTGAGCTTCGTGCCTTTGGTTGCAACGTACCGAACCTCCAACGTCAGGTTTCGAACCAATTCGCGTTGAAGTTCCAGATTGAAGTTCTGTGCGTAGGGGCTTCGCTGATGGATGTCGAATGCCACGATGCCTTGATTCCGCTCCGTGACAGAGACGACGGGAAGAAAACCGTTCGGGTATCTCTCCGGTATCGGCAGCACCACGTTAGCCATGTTTAACTCGGACAGTTTCGTTGTGGGATGATTGGCATAGTGATTGACCCCAGGGGCCGTTCCCACGTTGATATCGACGCCCAAGAGACCGCCGCCAGCGAAACTTCCCTGATAATTCACGCCATATCCGCCGCGCAAGACAGTTTTATTGGTTCCAAACCATGGAAGCGACCAACTGAATCCTACGGCTGGAGCAAAGTTATTCCAGTCGTTGTTGTAGAGCGGTGTTGCAGGATTCGGAGAGTACTTGCCCACGAACTCTGTCGTTGTGAGCGTGCCCCGCTCTCCCGGTTTATACCAGTCCGCGAAACTGGAGCCTGACAATCCGAAAAGGTTGCCGTCCTTTGGCCGGGCCATCATGCCGTGCGCTTCATAAGGCACTCCGAACCATTCCCAGCGGACGCCGAGGTTGAGCGTGAGATCGTTAGTCACTTTCCAGTCGTCCTTGAAGAACGCCATCCACTCGTTCTGGTGGAAGTCCCGGTACTTCTTGTAATAGTTCGGATAGTCGAGCCACGTGATGTTTTTAGGATCGGGCTTGAGGCTGAAAGCCTGACTGATATTGGCCACCGAGCCGGATAGATCGGCGAGCAGATCGCGGACCCGCTGCTCGTCGAGAGCGTGGAGGCCGGGGATGCTCGTTGTCGAGATTCCCGTGATAGGTATACCGCACGCGGGGCAGTAGTAGTCACCGAGTGCTCCGGCATTGGTGCGCGGACCGAGTTGGACAGCAGGGATAATTTCGTCCGAGTTCCAGGCATCGCCGTTGCCGTAGCGAAACTCCGCGCCTCCCTTAAACCCGTGTGCGCCGCGCGTCCAGCTGATGTTGTCGGCGTAGGTCCACAGTGGGCTTGTGTTACCCACGCTGCCATTGGTCTCATTGATGATGGCGTTGTGCTCGAATAAAACCGTGTTGATCCTGAAGGGGGTTCCGCCGAGGGACTCCGGCCCGCCCGGTCCAGCGACAAAACCCATGTAGTTTCGTGCGTCCGCTCCGGTCTGCGGATGGTCCCACGCCTGGAGATTGTCCAGCCGCCCACGGCGCAGGCCGAACCGAAACTCATTCAGCATCGTTGGCGACAACGTGGAGACGAAGGAGCCGGTATAGATCGATGGGTGAGAAACCGCGATCCCGGTGAAGCCGTTTGGCCACGCGGACTGGCTGGCGTCGGCCCAGCGACCAAACTGATTTTGTGCTTCGCGTTGAACTGATGATCGATCTTCAGGTTTACGCCGTCGCGGCTGCCGTCGGATCCTCCGCCCCCAGTATAGGAACGGCGAACCCATCGATAGCCGGCCGTGTTCAGGCCGTCACCGACTGTAAAGTCGTTCGGCTTCGGCATCGCCGCATAGAACCGCTGCATCAAACCGCTAGGATCGGGTCCGGGCCGGAGGGGATCGTAAGTAAACACGTTGGTCTGCCGCAGATCTGCCGGATTCAGTGATGTGTTCAGACTGCCGTCACGCTCCACCGAACGAGTTGAAGCGGGCGCTACGAAGTTCCCGTTCTGCCTTCCAGCGAAAAATCGGAAGATGCCGTTGCGCGCAGGCTCCGTTAAGACATTGGCGGTCACCACTTGTTTCTCCAACCGCCGCTGCCCCTCGTACAGGAAGAAGAAAAACGTCTTGTTCTTCATAAGCGGACCACCAATCCGTCCACCAAACTGGTTTCGATTGATGTAGTTCTTACCGACGCCGCGAAAGTTGTTGCTGGATGTNNTGCTGGACGTTGATGCATCCCATACGGCGTTGCGATTCGTCCAGAACAGCGCGCCGTGAAACTGGTTCGTGCCCGATCGGGTCTGCAGTTGCACCTGTCCCGAACCACGCCCGACTTCGGCATCTACTGGCGCTGTAATGATCCGCACCTGCTCGACCAGGTCTGGGCTCGTGAATGTAGTCGTATATACGAGCGCGCTACCAGGAGTCGACCGGCCATTGTTAATCGGGATGCCGTCGCGAGTGGTCATCGTAAACGTACTAGATAGGCCGGCAAAAGTGTCGTTGTTCGCACCTCCGATACCCGGCGTAGTTTTCACCAGCTCCAGCACGTTGCGGTTGGCCATTGGGAGATCGTTTACCTTGTAATCGGGAAGCACATTACCCACTGACGCGGATGTTGTCGCAATCAGCGTGTCCGCCGCGGCAATGACGTCCACGTTTTGCGCAGCGGCTGCGACTTGCATGGTGAAGTTCAATCGGACCTGCTGGGAAATGCCCAACGCGACTTGCTTGTATGTTTGTTTTAGAAAACCAGTCAGCGTCGCTGTGACGGTATACGTACCGGGCTGCAGACTTGCAAATAGGTACGCCCCGGCTTCGTTGGACAACACCGTTGTTACGATACCGGTTCCATCGTTGGTTGCTGTGATCTCAACGCCAGGAACTAAGGCGCCCGACGCATCGGCCACCGTACCGCCCAGCCTTGCGTTCTGTGACTGGGCCCGCGCACTCGCACACACCAGCAGACAAAGCCCCGCAACTGCCGCTGTCACACGAAATATTTTCATATTCCTTCCCTTGCTGAAGCTCGTTAACCAGGCGCAATTTGGAAAAGACGTTGAATGACTGCGGGGCTTATACACCACCGGGTACCCAGCGTCAATGCAAAGCCAATTCTTAACTGAATTTAACGTTGGGCTAATCTGCGCTTAATCCTGCGCCCGTAGAGTCAGGCTCCTCGAATTTCTCGTGGGTTTGGAACAAATCAGGAGTCAAGTGTTTGTTTCAAGCAGAACGCGGGCTAAAGTCACGCGACTACATACTTGACCAGGGCAAACCTGGGGAGAGATTCAGGGGAGTGGATTAGTCCCTTGGCTGTAGATTGTGCGCTGTGGTGGCGCCAATTCTCATCCGAGGCGGACAAGCCTGTTTGGTTCCGGCTTTGTCCGGATTAGGAGAGGTTAATGTGGAGGGTCTTTCTCACAGGCGCAACCGGTTTTTTGGGCGGCGAGTTGGCTGTTGCGCTTTCGAAGAGTAGTTCCGTCGAAAAGATCGTCTGTCTGATTCGAGCAAAGAACAATGAAGAAGCCACCGGCCGGCTTCAGTCGGTGTTTGCCGTCCATCAGGATACATACGATCGAAATAAAATCGTCGCGCTCGCGGGAGACCTGATGGATGAGCGACTGCCCACGGTTTTGGCACGGTACCCGTCGATGGCCGAAACCAACCTCGTGGTTCACGCCGCGGCTAATACATCCTTTCTGCAACAAAAAAACCCTGTTATCGAACAGACGAACTTGTGGGGCTCCCAGAGAATCGCCGCGTGGGCCTCTCGTCTGCGCGCCTTGGAGACCTTTGCCTACATCGGGACGGCAACAATTGTTGGTGCGGGTAAGGATGTCGTGGGCAGGATGCTCAATGAAGACGAAGCGCCAAATCCATTGGCTAAGCACCTGGTCGGATATACTCGATCAAAGATGTTCGGAGAGATGGCCGTGCGAGCGATCATCCCATCCGAAAAACTACTCGTGATTCGGCCCTCGATTCTGGTGGGCGACACGCGAGGTATCGTGCCGCGCTCATTCGATATTGCCTGGATTATCGCAGCTCTTAAGCACCTGCGAATGTCTTTTGGAAATCCCGACGCAGCGTGCGATGTCATTCCTGTCGATTACGCAGCAAATGCCATACTGGAACTGCTCATGGGCCGCAGAACGCATACAACCTATCACGTGAGCGCCGGCCGCTCGGCGACCACCTGCCGTCAAGTTTTCAACTCGGTCGGATGTAACGGTTCAGACAGGCCTCCGCTGGTTTATTTGACCAGGACACATCTGGAGCTGATCAAAAGATGGCTGCGGACGAACAATGCTCCTGATCCTGAGTTGTCACCCTATTCAAGGCACCTCGAATATGTCAGGGACCAAATCGGGAAGCGTAGGGCCCGACTACTTTTGTCCGGTCTCGAAATGTATTGGCGCTTTATTGATCTCGACCAGCGTTTTGACAACGCTCGATTATTGGGCGACACGAGAATCGGCATATCGGAACCGGCTCATGATTACCTGAAACGAACAGCAGTTTACCTGGACCACATTGATCCTCTCCAGGCGGCTGTCAATCCGTAAACGGTTCGCGGAAATATTTCGTCAGCGGTTTCGGCAAACCTGAGGAGCATGAGATGAAGCAAGTTATTTATGTCTGTATCGCGGTGCTGTTTTACGCTCTGGGAAACGTGATCACCGAGCAAAAGCTGAAACCCTACACTCAATTTGCAACGATGATCTATTGTTATCTCCCGATGATTGCCATGACAGTTGGCGCTCTGGGCCTGATGAAATCGCGCGGGCAGACGATCTCATTTCCTGCTGGCGAAGCCGTCTATATGGCAGGACTGATTGCGATTGTGTTTTTTATCGCAGATGGATTCTTCTTCAGCGCATACACGAACAACGCCGATGCTTTTACGGTCTCCTCGATCGCGGTCATGTTCCCGGCTGCCGCTTCTCTGATGAAATTCGCTTGGACTCGTCAGGTCCCCAATCGGTATCAAATCGCAGCCTACGTAGTTGCCCTCATCGCAGTGGTTCTTTCGGAGAGAGGTAACGTGACACAAAGCACGTTCACACCGTAGGCGTGGCTCATGTTCTCTTTATGTCTTCTGTTGATCGCCTCGTTCGCAGCCACGCAGGACAGTGTCGGCGAGGTGAGCGGCCGGATTATCAGTTCACGTGACAAACAGCCGCTTGCTCTCGCCCAAGTCGAGCTCGAGGGCACATCCTTCCGGTGTGTGACTGTAGGTGTCGGCACATTCCGAATCACAGGAGTACCTACCGGCCAATATGTGTTGCAGG
>QHXA01000061.1:5360-5832 GCA_003222755.1 Acidobacteriota bacterium | reverse complement strand
TGCTGCAGGCATTCATAGTTGGGTACTACACGGTCCATGAGGAGTTTGCGTTAGCCGCCGGCGAAAACAAAGAATTTGAGATTGTGCTGACGCCTTCGAATACGAGGGTGACGGAAACTGTGAACGTCTTAGCGGACCTATTTCAAGTTGGAACCGATACAAGCGCCTCCGAGTTCACACTGGCAGGCGACGAGCGCAAGAACCTGGCCAGCGTACTCGCGGACGATCCATTGCGTGCCGTGCAAAGCTTGCCGGGCGTGACCTCGAACAACGACTTCTCTTCGGAGTTTTCCGTTCGCGGCGCGCCTTTCAGTCGCGTGGGCTTGTACCTGGATGGAATCCTGCTGCATGCCGCCTTTCACACGACCGATGGTCAGGCGGACAACGGCTCACTAACGATCTTTAACGGCGACCTCACGGAGAACATGACTCTCTACCAGGGTGCGTGGCCTGTCCGCTATTCGGACCGGAC
>QHXA01000061.1:4754-5226 GCA_003222755.1 Acidobacteriota bacterium | reverse complement strand
AAAAGCTATCTTCAATACATTCTCGAGAGGATCGACTTCGGCGACCAGGCGCCGATGGTGTTCGGTTTCACGGACGGTCAAGCACGGATCGATTACGATCTGACCACCAAACATGCGGTGAGCCTGACCTACCTGGACGGCTCTTCTTCCGTCAATAGACGGCGATTCCGCGACGAGCTTGGTACCAGCTCCGTAATGACTAGCGCGTTCCGTTTCACGCTGGTGAACCTCGGTTCCCGCTACAGTCCCAACCAGCACCTGCTCATCAACAATCATCTTGCATGGTCGCGCGAGAAGGGCAAAGTGTCCAATCGTGATGACGCGAGGTTGGCGGACCAACACTATTATGAATGGACCTGGCACGGTGACGTGACGGTTGTCTGGGCTAAGACCACGTTGGACTTCGGCGGCGAGTTTCGACGCTTGCGGCAGGTTGGTTCAACGATGCAATTCCTCTATGTTCCGGCCCTGA
>QHXA01000061.1:0-4654 GCA_003222755.1 Acidobacteriota bacterium | reverse complement strand
TGAGCCCGGAGCAGATCACGACACCGTACGCTAGCCTTTCGGTTCAGCTGCACACAAAAACCCGCTTGGAGTTGAGTTGGGGCCAGTATGGCCAATTTCCAGAATTGAGCCAACTCTTCTCCACCTTCGCGCGCGGGCGCCTGCTGCCGCAGAGAGCGACTCATTATGAGGCCGCTTTAGAGGAGCGGCTCGATGAGCGCACTCGCGTGCGACTGGAGTTTTACGATCGGCAGGATCGCGACATCCTCGCCCGGCCCGCGCTGGAGCCGCGAGTGATTGGCGCCGGCGTTATTCCGTCGTCGCCAATTGGCCCATGGCTCAATTCACAACGCGGCTACGCCCGCGGTGTGCAGGTTTTTCTGCAACGGCGAACTGCCAACGGATTTACCGGTTGGATCTCCTATGCCTACGGACGCACGATGGTCAGCGATGGCGATTTGCAATTGAAATTTCCATCCGACTACGACCAGCGCCACACGTTCAACGTCTATGCAAGCCGGCGCCTGCGGCCGACTGTCAATCTCAGCGGCCGCTTTACGTACGGCAGCGGCATGCCTCTGCCGGGCTTTTATCGGCTTGTACCGGGCGGGTATGCAGTATCCCAAAATCGAAACGGTTTGCGGGCTCCCGCTTATCAGCGGGCGGATTTACGCCTGAATAAAGCTTTCGTGCACCAAAAATACACGGCGACATTGTTCGGAGAAATCGTGAACCTGACGAATCATACGAACCGCGACTTCGATTCCCCCGGTCCATACGACGTGAACACCGGACGAACCTATCCGACGTTCTTCAGTATGTTCCCGATCTTGCCTTCTGCCGGAATGGTGTTTGAATTCTGACCTTGATGACTGTAGCGGCGGTCTGCTCATTGATCGACAACGGCACGCTATACGAGCAAAGACATATGGTCAATTGAAGGACGGCGAAGCAACTCCGATACACCGTGTTGACTTCCCGTTCGCTTCACCCTACGATTTGCATCCACCAAGGAAGTGGCAATGCGAAGGACTACGAGAATAAACGCTGCATTTTTTGTGGCAATTCTATTCCTTAACCCGCTGTTGGCTCAGCAGGCGCCTGCGTATCGAGCGCCACATACAGCGGACGGGAAACCCAATCTCAACGGTATTTGGCAGGCATTGACTGAAGCAAATTGGGACATCGAGCCCCACAACGCAGGATATGGAACAGTGCCCTTATTAGGCGCTATCAATGCGGTTCCGCCAGGCCAGGGGATCGTCGAGGGCGGCACGCTTCCGTATAAACCGGAGGCGTTGGCCAAGAAGAACGAAAATTTTGCGAATCGAGGAAAAGGCGACCCGGAGGCCAAATGTTACCGTTTGGGTGTGCCGCGGTCGATGTATGCGCCCTATCCCTTTCAAATCATTCAGAGCACGGACTACATCATGATGGTGTTTCAATTCGCCAACGCTTTGCGCACCATCTATATGACGGATCATAAACCAGCTCCCGCGGAGAGTTGGATGGGATGGTCCAATGGCCATTGGGAAGGCGAGACGCTCGTCATCGAAACCACTGGCTTCAACGATCAAACCTGGTTCGACCGAGCCGGAAACTACCACAGCAACGCTATGAGAGTTGTGGAACGCATCTCAGCCCGCAGCGCCGACACGTTGAATTATGAAGCGACGATCGAGGATCCAAACGTTTTCACGCGGCCGTGGAAGATCAGCATGCCTCTCTACAGGCGCGTCGAGACGGATGCTCGAATGATTGAATTTAAGTGCATTGAGTACACGGAAGAGCTACTTTACGGACATCTGCGCAAGCAGCCGAGGAATCAATAAAAAAACATAGGAAGGTTCAGATGAGTGATCTATTTCACGCATCAAAGGGCGCGCTGGCTGTCGCACTCGTCCTGGTGATCGCGGTCGCATTGCTGATCCCCATGAGCGCGACTGCTCAAACAGGGAAATCCACCTCAAACCCTCCCGCACAGGCGTGGACAAAGAAAACGCCTGATGGCCAGCCTGATCTTCAGGGATTCTGGTCCTCGCAAACCAATACACCGCTCGAACGCGACGTGAGGTGTGGCACAAAAGAATTCTGGACGGATGAGGAAATGGCGAATGGCATCAGAACCTGCGGCGCGCCAACCGGCGCCGGCCGCGGACAACGCGGCGCAGGGCCCGGCGCCGATGGAGGGCAGCGTGGCCGTGGTCAGCGTTCAAATGGTGAAGTGGATCCGCACTACGACACTGCCCAATATGGTTTGAACTTGCGAACGATGGCCGTGAACAATCGCACGTCTTTAATTATCGGGCCTGAAGGCCGAATTCCTCCATTGTCGCCCGTTGGTGAGAAGCGCCAAGCTGAACTCGCCCAACAGCGAACAAGTTTTGACAGCGCGGAGAGCCGTGCATTAACCGAGCGCTGCATCGTCTGGAACGCGCAGGGGCCGCCGATGATGTCTCCCGGTTATAACAGCAACGTTCAAATCGTGCAAAGCGAGGGGCACGTCATGATCCTGCCCGAAATGATGCAGGATGCCCGGATCATTCCCTTGAAACCCCGCAGCCGTTTATCCGAGAACGTGCGTCTTTGGGGAGGCGATTCACAAGGGCACTGGGAGGGTGACACGCTTGTCGTCGAAACGACCAACTTCAACGGCAGAAATGCGTTCCAGCGTGTTGGCAGCGAGAAAATGCGGTTAACCGAGCGGTTTAAGAGATTGGACGAGACCACGCTCGTTTACGAATTCACCATCGATGATCCGGTCTGGACGAAACCCTGGACTGTTCAGGTGCCGTGGGCGAAGTCTCAAGGGCCGATGTTTGAATATGCTTGCCACGAGGGGAACTACGGAATGGTCGATATCCTCAGCGGGGCCCGGGCTACGGAAAAGGCTGCCGTCGAAGCTGCAAAAAAGGCCAAATAAGGAGGACCGATGCGAACGAAGCTGCTACCGATTCTTATCACAGGCCTGATGCTGAGTGCCACCGTGCCGCTCCGGGCCCACCATGCCTTTTATGCGGAATTCGACTCGGCCAAACCGCTCAAATTGCGGGGCACAGTCAAGAAAGTGGAGCTGATCAATCCGCACTCTTGGTTTCATATTGACGTCAAAGGCGACGACGGCAGGGTCACCACGTGGATGATTGAAGGCGGCAGTCCCAATGCTCTGATCCGGTTGGGGTATACACAGCAGTCTCTGCCGATTGGAACGGAAATCATCGTCGACGCGTTTCAAGCGAAAGACGGATCAAACAAAGCGTGTGGAGTCGATCTGGTTTACGCATCCGATGGTAAGAGATTGTTCCTGGGTGGATCCGCTCCGGGCGCGAACGCCCAACAGCCGGAACAACCGTAGGCGGGGGGATGAAGCACACCGGAGGCGTGCACGTAAATTAGCCGGGAGTACGCGCACGTTTTTTGTGCGCGTACTCCCGGAATACCGAAGTCGACGAAATCCGCACCCTGGAAAGGGTGCGAGGATTTCCTCGCACCCCGCTGGGGTGCGGACGTCTTTGCCTTACGCGACCGGGGGTTGCGCTCGCTCCCGCTCGCTTAACCCCCGGCTGATTTCCTGGCACGCCTCCGGCGTGGTTTCCGATGGAGACGTTATGATGAGAACAGTGTCGCGATGGATCACGTGCATTGTTTGGGGCGCCTGCCTGGTCCTGATAACCACTACCCCCAATCACGCGCAGACCGGAGCTCAAAACGGCGAGTGGCGGACCTACGGCGGAGATCTTGGCAATACGCACTACTCCCCGCTCGATCAGATCAAAGCAACCAACTTTGACCAGCTCCAGGTTGCCTGGCGTTTCAATACCGCAAACCTCGGCCCGCGTTCCGAAACTAATCTGCAATCCACGCCGCTGATGGCCAATGGTGTTCTGTATTCAACGGCCGGATCGCGTCGAGATGTGGTCGCGCTGGACGCAGGCACTGGAGAGCTGATTTGGATGCACAGCGAACGCGAAGGCGCGCGTGGTCAAAATGCTCCGCGGCAGCTCTCGGGCCGTGGCTTGGCTTATTGGAGCGACGGCAAGGAAGAGCGCATTCTCTATGTGACTCCTGGGTACCGTCTGATTGCACTGAATGCGAAGGACGGAGTTCCCGTCCCAAGTTTTGGCCAGAACGGCGTTGTGGATCTGAAGCTGGACGATGACCAGGAGATCGATCCGGAAACCGGGGAGGTCGGGCTCCATGCGACACCAATCGTCGCAGAGGACACGGTCATTGTCGGTGCTGCACATCGCGCCAGTGGTTCACCCCGCGTCAAGAACAACGTGAAAGGTTATGTCCGGGGATTCGACGTGCGGACAGGCAAGCGCAATTGGATCTTCCACACGATACCTCGGCCCGGCGAATTTGGTTATGACACCTGGCTTGATGGTTCGGCAGAAACCACCGGTAACGCCGGAGTGTGGGGTCAGATCAGCGTGGATGAACAGTTGGGCATGGCCTATTTGCCCGTAGAGTTACCCACCGGTGATGAGTATGGAGGGCACCGGCCGGGCAATGGGCTATTTGGCGAAAGCATCGTCGCGGTGGACCTGAAGACCGGCCAGCGGAAGTGGCACTATCAGTTGGTCCACCATGGCATCTGGGATTTCGACATTCCGTGCGCTCCGATGCTGATCGATATCACAAGCAACGGCCGCACCGTCAAAGCTCTTGCCCA
>QHXA01000705.1 GCA_003222755.1 Acidobacteriota bacterium | reverse complement strand
ATTTCATTTGATATACGGCGCCCATTGGGGGGTTTTATGAGGCCGCCTAAAATCGGTAACAGCAGGAGCGTTCGCCTACGAGAGGACTTACACCATGACACTCAAAGCGACCGTAGTCGTGGTTGTCCGAAATCCCATGACGGCTGGCGACAACGAAACCGATTCCCCCACGGGCATGTCGTTGCGACGAAGTTCTCGAGCTCTAGGAAATCCAAAGCTATTGCCAATATCTCCACGCGTACGATCTACATCAAGGTGAAATACCTTCAGACACACTTGGCCGGCATGTTTGTCTCACAGCACTTCTAGGCTATTTCAGCGCGGAAATTCTCGTGATACGTTCTTTGCGGCCGCTCGAGTGTGCACGACATTCGGCACGCTTCGCTTGTCGGAGGAAATCGCGTATGAAAAATGGACGAAGCTCTCGACAACGGTTGTTAGTTAGCACTTTTTGTTTTCTATTCATCGCTCATTCTGTCGCGGCTGCGCAGTCGCAAGCAGGTTTACGAATTCAGATTGTGCAAGGTGACAGAGCTCGAAACATTCTCGAGCAGGTCCCTCCCAATCCGATCATCGTTCGCATCACCGATCGAGAGAACCGCCCGGTTGCCGGAGCAACGGTCGAGTTCACAACCCCCGTTGCAGGCCCCAGCGGTGATTTCGATGGTCTGAACAGTTTTCGAACCATATCGGATGAGAGCGGATTGGCCGTCGTACGGGAGTATCATCCCAACCGTATCGAGGGACCGTATCAGATGCGAGTTCAGGCTGAGTATTTGGGCGAAGTGGCAGTCGCCACGATTCAGCAAATGAACGTCGAAGGCAAAAGATCTCGCGTAAAGATCATTGCTATCGTGGCAGTCGCAGGCGCTGTAGGTGCAGCGGGCGCCGCATTGGCGGGGCGCAGCGGTGCGGGATCTGCAAGACCGTCGTCCCCGTCGAACCCAGCACCATTGGGCCCGACCGTTCCAACAATCAGTTTTAGTGGGTCCACAGTAACCGGACCGAAATAATTTTTTTCCGAGCGGGTGTCAAAATGGGTCGCTTTAGAAATGCTACGTGGAGTGCCGTGGCCGTCCTTTGTTTTGCTATCGCAGCATTCGCACAAGACGGGCCGCCATCGATCAATGGGCCGATTCTCGGGTTTGTTGCAGACGGCACTGGCGCGACGATTCAGCCGATCATCGGAGTGCTCGGCGCGTCGGTTGTCGGCCGGCCGCTTGCATTCGATTCCGAAATACACAATGCGGTCGTCTCGCCAAAACAGAATTTCGCTCTTGCCACTCGCGGTGAAAACGCCGAAGTCGTGCTGATCCGGCTGGCTGTGGACTCCGTCACGACGACTTCGTTAGATGCAGTTGCTGCCGGAGCGGACCTGATCGCAATCAGCCCTAGCGGCACCGCAGCTGCGACGTATACACACAACAACAAAGTCGTTCGGTTCATTACGAGATTGGCTCAGGTGCCGGAAACCGCCTTCCAGTTTGATGCATCGGATATTCCAGGCCGCTTGCAGCGTCTGGCCATCTCTGATGATGGCGCTTTGGCGTTGCTGAATTTCAGATCGGGCGACGATTCCACGCTGTGGGTAGTGAGTTCGATCGGATCTCGTTGGGTTCTGCCTGCGCAGCGTCCGTCGGCTGCGAGCTTTCTAATGGGACGGCATGATGCAGTCATCGCGGATGACGCAGCGCAGGAGGTGTTCGTCATGCGAGGCATCGATCAGGAGGCAAGCCGAATCTCGGTCGCTTCGTTTGGCGACGGCTTTGATGGCATTGCCGATGTGGCTGCCTCAGCAGACGGGCTTCGAATTTTCATCACCACCAAGAAATCTGAAACCGTCACGATTGTCGATCTGCAAGCGACGTTGTCAACTGCGCTTGCGTGCCACTGCGTATCAACTGGCCTCCATCCTCTGAAAGGCACGTCGGTATTCCGATTAAGCGACCCGTCGAATGGCGCAGTTGCTGTCCTCGACGCTTCCTCCTCCGAGCCGCGCATCATCGTAGTTCCAGTAATGACCGCTCGCACTGTGTCCAACTCCAAAGGGGGCGAGCAGCAATGAACGTAGCGAACCCAAGGAAGGGAATTTCGCGATCACAAGTCGTCGTCGTACTCTGCTTGGAGTTTTTCGTGCTTGCGTTCGCAAGAGAAGTGCGCGCGCAAAGTGGTTTTTTCGGCGGCAGCAATCCAGTCTCCATCACCACATCGTCATTGGGGGCAGGTAAGGTTGGTCAAGCCTATTCTGACGTCTTGACAGCCGCCGGCGGCGTGTCGCCGTACTTGTGGTCCATCAGTGTCGGATCACTACCGCCGGGACTCACCATGTCGATAGTCGGATCCATCACCGGTACACCCACCGCGGCCGGAACGTGGAATTTCACGGTGAAGGTTACCGACAGCACGGCGCAAACTTCAACGAAAGCGCTTTCCATCACGGTTAATCTACCTCCACTTGCGATTACAACGGAGTTTCTACCACCTGCCACCCTCGGTAGCTCCTACTTCCAAAATTTGGGAGCATCCGGTGGCAGGCCGCCGTATACGTGGTCGCTTGTGTCAGGAAAATTGCCCGCAGGTTTGGTGCTGTCTTCTGGTGGCCTCATCAGCGGGACACCAACCCTGGTCACTACAGCGAATTTCACCGTTCAAGTCAGCGCCGACATTGCTTCGCAAAGCGCCTCGAAAGTGCTGTCCATAACGGTAAATGCGGCACCGATTTACCGTTATGGACAGCACTTTCGAGGCGCTTTGCGAAGCAA
>QHXA01000101.1:10194-14791 GCA_003222755.1 Acidobacteriota bacterium | reverse complement strand
TTCAGCCAGGTGACGCCGCAAACTTGCGCGAGTATCTTGCCCGCGGCGGCCTCTGGTTCGCCGACGATTTTCATGGCGATGAAGAATTCGATGAATTCCTTCAGCAGCTGCGGCTTGTCATGCCTGATGCGAACCCGGTTGAGCTGACAACCTCGCATCCCCTGTTCCACTGCTTGTACAACATCGACAAAGTTGTTCAGGTAACCAATGACGCGATCGCCAAATGCGCCGAGTGCGATCAGTGGGAGAATGGGCCATCCGGCAAAGAACCTAAAGTATTCGCCGTATTCGATGCCCACGGCCGGATCAGTGTCTTAATGGCCTGGAATACCGACCTGGGCGACGGCCTTGAATGGGCGGATGATCCCCAATACCCCGCACACTATTCCGCCTACTCCTTCCGTTTTCTATCCAACGTTGTCGTTTATTCGATGACCCACTGAGCGCACGCCGACCTTACTGTAGCGGCGGTCATAGACCGCCGCTACAGTAAGGGACGCGGTCCGCTTGATCGCCGCGATCTCATCTTTGCCCAGGGAGCCGAAAAGCAGTACCAGCGCGGTGTAGACAGCCATATATGCCATGCCGGAAAGGGGCAGGAGAACCAAGGCCGGAAGATCCAGCTTTGCGTTTAACCACACCGGCGGTATCGCGGCGATCATAGCGGCCAACAGGATGCCGCCGAGATTCTTCCACGGAAGAAGGTCGATAAAGCTGGTCTCCAGCATCTTTTGGATGCGGCCTAATGCCATTACTTTCGCAAGCAGGATCCCAACCAGCGTAATGAGTACCGCTCCTGTTAACTGAAATCGCGACAAGAACCAGCCCATCGTCAACACGACCAAAAGCAAACGGACCAGATTAATGGTGAACAGATATCGCATCTGAGCAAATACCCTCAAGACGCCATCAGTCTGGAAAACGGCCATCAGTATTGATAGGCACCAAACCATAAAGATAGGAACGCTTGCGGCATAAGCCTTCGTGAAAAGCAGCGTGATCAGCTGGTACGCGTTCACGATGAGCAGTCCGACGAACGGGAAGAACAACAGCGCAAGCTTGTGCGTCGTATCATGCCAGATCGGCAGCAGCCGCCGGACGCCTCTCTCGCGCAACTCTTCCGCCATGCGAACCATCATCACGTTCGATACGGGTGTTGCCATGAAGTCGACGAGGGGTATTTGCAGACACCCGACCGAATATATTGCGAACGTTGCCGCATCGAAGTGGAAGGCGACCGCGTATTGGTGGTAGTTCTGCTGGATGACATGCACGACGATCGCGAGAGAGAACGGCAAGGCGTATGCCCATTGCTCTTTCAACAAATCCTTATCCAGCTGTAAACCGCCGAATTCCCACCGAAGATATCCGAACAGCGCGCAGACGCGCAGAAACAAGAAAATGACGCTTGCGGTCAATGCCCACATCAAACTGCGCGTGAGCAGGGCCGGAACCACAAGGAAGACCGCACGAAGAACGTCCGATGCAACGTAAGTCGTCGCAGCGACCTTATATCTCTTGCGCGAGATCATCGTGATCTCCAGCACCGTCCCCATTAGCATGAAAAGCAGATACGCGCCCATGACCGGCAAGTACTGGGCAAGCGCGGGATTGCTCATCCACCGCGCAATCGCATGGGGATTCACAAGCAGGCCTGCCATGCACGCCAGCCCGCTTACCAGGAGCATCACAACCGCGTTCAGCGCATATCGGCCGGCGTTGTCCGGATTCCTCGGAATGAAATAAAACAAAGATTCGGCCAGCCCACACTGCGCTAGTAAAAACAGTGTGTACGTGATCAGCGCGAACTGCTTGTATGTTCCAAACTCCTGTTGGGCGAAGACGCGCACCAGCAGGATCGGCGTCGAAAATGTAATCGCGAACGCCGCGACCCGCGCTGACATCAGCGTGAATGCAGGCCTGAATGTCGAACTGTCATACGGCGTCGCCTCGGCCGCCTGCGCGTGGACCTCTCTCACACAGCCTCCGCGCTGGCCGACTCTGCGATTCGCTTAGTAGCAGTGATGAGGCCGACGAGAACGTAAGGCCACCAGGTAAAGACAAAACCACCGGACATTCCGCACACAACGAAGCCCCACATTGCCAGCTCCAAAGCCATTGCGTAAGAGCCGAGCGGGCCGCGCTCCATCTTCCAGGCCTGAGACATCGGAATGCCGATGAACAGGACGAAGGGCGTGAAGCCCAATAAACCCAATTCACCGAGCGCTTGAATGAAGGAATTGTGGACCACCAATTGATCATGGCAGCCACAATGAGCGTCCACCGGAACATAGAGCGGGTACGCCACCATGGAGTCCCCTGGACCGACGCCAAGAAGCGGATTATGTAGAAACATCTGTATGCCGGCCTGGAACGTCGCGATGCGCTCGCGAACACTTGTATCTTCTTGGATGTTGTTGAAGTCGCCCGAACTCCGCTTCCAGAACATCCCGAGCACAACAATGCCGCCCACCAGCGCAGCAATCATTCCGGTCTTGATCACAATCGATCTATGTTTCCACGCCATCAACGCGAGTATGGTAAAGAAGGCGAGGAACCCACCTCGAGAAAACGTGAGGAACATTCCGAGGATGTAGATTCCAACAATGCCCCACAATGCGATCCGTATCGAACGTCGCGAATTGCTGGCCACCGCAAGCGCGATAGGCACAAGAATCAGAATTCCATATGCGGCCTCGTTCGGATTGCTGAATATTCCGCGCCATGCCGCGCGCGAGTGTTCCTGCAGGATACCGGCTCGATAGTGAGAGATAGTGCCAATCGCCGGGAACAGCCCACCAAGGACCATTGCCAGCATGACGATCCTGAGCCGGCGCTCTGTTGTAACAACGTTTTCGATAAGGAGATAGACCAGGACCACCTTTCCAAAGTCCGTCGTCTGGTCCACCGAATGCCGAACGTAAACAGCGTCAAATGTCGATATGACACACACGCCTAAAAGGGCCAGCAGCAGCGCGCCTTGCGGCCACATGAGCTTGAAGCTCTGCCGCATCTGCCCAAGCTCGATAACCATCATCGACAGCGCACCAAGCGCGATGACGAGTGTGGGCCGCAGCGCATCGAGTTGCTCCTTGTAAATCGCCGCAACGCTCGAATACAGCATGAACAAAAACGCGATGAAAAACGCGATGAACAGCGCGAAGGCGATTTTCGGACCATCGCTGGTTACAGCTGGGGCTTCACGAACCCAACTGCGGCGCTGCTTCAGCGCTAATTGACAGTTAATCGACTGTTCCAAGCTTCCTCGTGGCCTGCGCGGTTCGCGCCTTCATCCAGACCTTCCTGGACAGTGGTCGTGTTCGCAGCCGTCCTTGCGATCGAACACCCAGTGCACGTTGCAATTCATGACCGACGGCGAAAAGCGTCCGAGCACGTTCACGCAAGAGCGTTCCCAAAGCAGTTTCCGAGGAATCGTGAGCAAGGGAAAATTCCGATCGCGTGACTGGCAGACTCCGTACCCGAAACGGTAGCCTGCGGCTTTGACAGCTTGAACCACTGCCGGATTGAAGCACCCATCAGGGTAGGCAAAATGTTTGATAGTAGTGGACAGCCGGGCTTCTAAAATGTGCTTGGAAGTCAGCACTTCCGAGCGCACAGTCTCCATAGTCTCGGTCGGAAGCAAGCGGTGTGATGCGGTGTGCGAGCCTATCGTCACGCCGGCTCGATGCATGCTTTCGATCATGTCCCAGGTGAGAGGCGCCAGGTGATGAAAGTCGTGGCTGCGCAGCTCGGCGCATTTTTCGAGTGATGTCAGAGCGGCTTCGATCTGATCCTGAGGAAAAACGTTCAGCGCGATCGTCATTAACCTGAACGGCTCCTCATCGCAGGCAAAGCAGCTCTTCATCGGGTTCGCATCGAAACCGCTCGAATCAAGCGCGGCCGCAACCGTCTTCGCCAGCGGCAGCCCGCGTCTTTGGAGCGACCGCAGCAACAAATAAAATCGGTCGAATATCTGCGGCCGGCCGGTTCCCACCAGACCGGTGACGACGAAAACGGCGGCGGGAATGCCTTTCCTGTTCAGGAGTGGGTATGCCTGATGATACACGTCACTATAACCATCATCGAAAGTGATCGCGACAGTCGGTCTTGGAAATGGCCGCTCGGATTCCAGGTGCGATCCGACTTCATCCAGCGATGCGAACGAAAATCGTTTTGCGAGCCAATCAATGTGACGCTCCAACATCGAAGTACTGATAAGCATTGACGGAATCGCGCTAGTCTTGCTGCGGTGGAAGCTTTCTACGACACGGTGGTAGCCGACGATGAGTGGCATCGCTTCGGCGTATCTCCTCGGATTGGCGATCAGACGAGACGCGCCACTCCAGGTATACGCACACGCAAGACAGGTTTTACTGACTGAGCGCAACATTGTGGCAACATCGTTTAGCGTCGGGCCCACCGTCCGAATTATTTCTGTACACCGCTTCGCGGCCTCCTCACTATCGGCCGGTCCCCCCACGCCATTCCGCGTCGGGCCCACCGTCCGAATTATTTCTGTACACCGCTTCGCGGCCTCCTCACTATCGGCCGGTCCCCCCACGCCATTCCGCGTCGGGCCCACCGTCCGAATTATTTC
>QHXA01000101.1:0-10150 GCA_003222755.1 Acidobacteriota bacterium | reverse complement strand
CGCGATTGAGTCGGATGGCGTGTTTATAAATCCATGCAGTTGTTTGTGGTGGATGCAGCTCCAGCCGGGTCAAATTGCGGACCCTGCGTGCCCAGTGGAATTTGTATTCCTCATTGCCGTGCAGGAAATCGTATTCTGCGGCTCCCTCTTCGATAGCCCTTCTGATGGCAAGCCCCATCGTCGTAACGCCAACGCTGTACTTGCTATAGTCCGGGTCGAATCCCGATTGGTAGAAATAAAAAGTCGGACCATAACGTAGTCCATACAGAGCTGCCACGGGTCTGGCATTTAGCCAGAGGATCAGAAGCCGCAGCCACCCCCGTTCCGCGGCAAGCTGGACGAATTCGCGATGAAATGCGCGCACCGATTCGGAGTGAAACGCTTCGGATACTCCTCGCGTTCCCCAACGTTTGCGATGCAGATCGACAGCAATTTGCAACGCCGTTTGCGCGTCACTCGCCGTCTGTACACAGTCAACGCGCATGTCGAAGGTTTTTGGCAGATTTCGAAGATACCGATTGATGTTCTTGCGGACGTTTGGCCCCAGAGTGGCTACGTAAGTGTCCCAAGTATGACCTCTGAGATCGATGTACGGACAAACGTTCAGCTTCGCTTCCACAACTGTCCACGCATGCTGACGCAACTGGTCCGCTAATACGGAAGAGAGACAACTTTCGCTTCGGAGTTGGCTGAGCTGAAGCATGCGTCCGTGGCTGTGCAAGTAATCGGCGAATTCGACCACTACTTCACATTCGCGGCCTCTCGCTGCGATCACGTCAAGATAGTCCGAGCCGATCACCCCGCTGCCAAGAAATTCCAAAGTGCAAGGCATCATGCGCGCAAGCTGTGCCGCCCGTTCGACCACCGGCAGAATGCCAATCAGTTCCCCGCCTTCGCGCGCTGTGACAATGGAAAGCCGCCGGCCGTCCGCCATGTGTTTCCACCAGGCCGACAGCCACTCATGCGTCACGAAGACAAAATCGGACCTGCTGGATTCGAGAAGTGCATTCCATTCACTACGAAGCTTGAGGAATTCGTCAGTGGTTTGGATGATTGCTAGTTGCATGATGGCTGGAGATACCGAAGTCTTATCGTTTTACGCAGTCTTGCAATGCTTGTGTGTATGCGAGGACTTGCTCTTCAACCATACGTCCTTCCTTCCGGTGACGAAGTAGTACAGTCCGGCGAGAGCAGCCCAATTCATGAGCACGAACGTATACGGCAATGACAGCAGACGTCTCATGCGGCTCTCTCGCTATCGTTCGGGATCAGAATCGATGGAGCGATGTCGCGCCTCGATAGAATGTACCCGGCAACCGCGAACGCGTACCATGCGGCTTGCAGCGAAAACGTCACCGCGTAAATGCCGCGCACCATCAAGAGATTCGTAATGAAAAGAGCCAGCAACGCCCACGGAGCAAGCAGCCTTCCTACTTTGTGCGAAACAAACTGGATGAAGATCGGGTTGCGCCATGGCAAGAGCGCTTGTGGCAACTGAGCCAGCAGTTGATAGTTCCCGCAGAGCGTTCGGACCTTTCGTCCGTATTCTGCGAGCGCGCAGCACGCAACCACGTCGTAAGCCCGGGCGTGAGGCTCAAAGACTGTTCGCTTCCCTTTCAGTACGATTTGCAACGGCGTCACGACATCATCAAGGATGGTGTCTTCGGGCAGGTCTTGATATAGCTCGCGACGAATCGCGTAAATCGCTCCGGTTGCACCCGCGATGGAATGAATCTCACTTTCCATGGAACGGAGCGCCTTCTCATAGCGCCAATACAAGCCGACATCCGTCGTCGCTTCTTGTGCGGATTCATCGATCAATAGCAGTTCACCGCTGACGGCCCCGACGCTCTCATCGGCGAAGTTGGCGACAAGCTCGCGAATCGCGTTTCGGGCGAACGTTTGCCGCACGTCTGCAAATACAACGATCTCGCCCGTCGCGCGGCGCAACGCCCGATTCAGCGCGACGGCTTTGCCCAGGTGCTGTTTGGAGTGGACCAGCTCGACGCGTTGTGAAACGTATTTCCACACGATAAATTCGGAGCCATCTGTCGGGCCATCAAGCGAGACAATGATCTGGAGCTTGCGCTTGGGATAGTCCAGCTCAAAGCAATTCTTCAACTTCCTTTCTAGTCTCTCCTGCTCGTTGTGAGCCGCGATGACGATGCTTACCGCCGGCTCGCAATGTTGCTTCTTCACCGGCCGTGCCCCAAGCCGCCGGCAGAGCATCAGGAGGGCCGGATAGCCGAAGTAGACATACAGGACAAATGCGAAATTCACCCAAAAAATGGTTTCCATACAAGATTTTTTTGCACCGCGAAGCGGTGCTGAATCATCCCTACACCGTCACACTTTTCGCCAGATTTCGCGGCTTATCCACATCACAGCCGCGCAAGACGGCCATGTGATAGGCAAACAATTGCAGAGGTATGGTGGACAGGATCGCGTTTACGAATTGGTTTGCCCCGGGAATGTAGATCGTGTAGTCCGCCTTGTCCGCAATCTCCTGATCTCCTTCAGTCGCGACTGCAATCACGATCCCATCGCGGACCTTGACCTCTTCTATGTTGCCCATGGTTTTTCGGTACACGGAATCCTGCGGAGCCAAAACGACAACAGGCATCTCGTTATCGATCAGCGCGATTGGCCCGTGCTTCATTTCGCCGGCCGGATACCCTTCTGCATGGATGTATGAAATCTCCTTGAGCTTCAGCGCGCCTTCCATCGCGATCGGGTATTGAATGCCCCGGCCCAGGTACAGAACATTTCGATAGCGCCAGAATTTCCCGGCCAGCGCGGCTATTTCTCGGCTTTTCTCGAGGAGCGTTCTGATTTGATCGGGAACATCGCGGAGATGGCGTACATGCCGCTCGATTTCGCGCTTTGGCAACGCGCCGCGCCGCTTTAGGCCATCCACCAAAACGCTCGAGACTTCGCGTGAGCCGGTATATCCAACGATTCCGCACATACCTACCTCCCAGTCCGTTCCCGTTGGCCACAGATCATCTGCCCTCGCCTTTCATGACTACTCCGATGGTCTTGAGCAGAATCAACATGTCGAGCCGAAGTGAAATGTTCTTGCCGTAATAGAGATCGTATTCGAGCTTGCGATACGCGTCTTCGACGGAGGCCCCGTAGGGATACATGACTTGCGCCCAGCCGGTGATCCCCGGCTTCACATAATGGCGAAGATCGAAATACGGAATCTTCGCTCTGAGCAGCTCGACGAAATATGGCCGCTCCGGCCGCGGGCCGACGAAACTCATCTCGCCGCGGAGCACATTCCACAGTTGCGGCAGTTCATCGAGGCGGCACTTGCGAAGAAGCGCGCCAACGTGTGTGATGCGATCGTCGTTCTCCTTGGCCCATGTTGGCCCGATATGCCGTTCGGCATCTTGTCGCATCGAGCGGAATTTATGGACCATGAAGCGGCGGCCAAGCAATCCGACGCGCTCTTGGCTGAAGATCGCACATCCGGGCGTGTCTAACTTGACGGCAATTGCGATCAGCCCCATCAGCGGCGCAGTAATGACGAGAAACGCGGATGACAAGAGAACGTCGATAGCGCGTTTCAGCACGAGGTAAGACTTCGAGGCGCAGAAGCCGTTTGCAAATATCAATCGCTCTGCGGAAAGGCCTGCAATCCAAATCTTGCGGTTCATCCGCTCGACCGACTCGAGTGCGCTTTCAATTTTGATGCCGCGAAGCTTCAGATCGATCAAAGCTTGCGCAGCTATGCTGTCCAGCTGAGCATCAGATTCCGCAACAACAACTCGCGAAACCGTTCCCTGCTGAGCCAGATGTCCAAGATCGGAATACTCGGTTATGCGAAGGTTGTCTGATGTCTCCTGATCGACCATCTCGGTGTATAGCTTCCGCACGATGGCTTCTGATCCAACCATGACGGTGCCTTCCGATTCTTGCCGGCGGATGACCGAGCGAACGATAGGCCTCAGAACAACCAGGCTGAAGATCAGGAAGCAAGCGGAAGCGGTTGCGGTCGCATAACCGGGCGACAGTCTGGGAAAAATGTAAAACAGAAGCACGGCCGCTAATAGACCGGCTCCGGCGGACTTCAATACCTTTTGCAGGAATATCTGTGTTTTGGAATCGACCAGTAGTTCGTCGACCCCGTTTAGGTGAAAACAAATCTGGCAGGAAAGAAGAACGATAACCAGGCCGAGACTTTCACCCATGAACTGCAAATGCGTTCCCTCGCTCAAGTGCCGCGCCGCAAGCAGCACCGCGAGTGAAAAGACTGACGCAACTGAGTAAAGCCAGAGGCTGATCATGGTGTCTTTCGCACCGCGGAGCGGTGCTGGGAAATTAGCCAGCTCCCAGCACCGCTCCGCGGTGCGAGCCTGTCACGCCAGCTTTTTGTAGTACTCATACGCATAGGCGTAGCGGCTCCTCTGGTAATCGACATCGTTGAGAACGGCCCCAAGCAGGTTTGCTGCTTCGAAGCCTTCGATTGCGTGTTGGAAAAGCTCGCGCGGAGTCTGGCGCGCGCGAATGACGAATAGCACCTTGTCGACAATGCCTGCCAGAATCTGGCTGTCAGCGATCGGTAAGACCGGCGGCGCGTCCACGATGATGTATGCGAACTTCTGCTTCAACTGTTCGAAAACAGCCCGGGCTTTGGCGGAAGAGAGCGCGGCAACGGGGTTCGCTTGGGAAACGCCTCCCGGAATGACGTACAGCTGTTTGAACTGCATGACGTACCGGTCGGGATTTCCGTCGCTGTGAACAAGTAAATTGTGAAAACCTTTGTCTGTTGGAACACTCAGCTTCAGATATTCGCCAATGCGCGGTTTACGCATGTCGGCATCCATCAGGAGCACCCGGCCGTCGGTGGCAGCCGCCAGAGCCATCGCAACATTGATGGCGGTAAGGGACTTACCTTCGCCTCCTGCGGCACTCGTGACGATGACGGTTTTGGCTTGAGCCGCATCGCATTGTTGCTGCACCCTCATCGCGAGAATCCGGTACTGCTCCGCCGCGATAGAATCCGGCTCCTCGACAGTGACGACCGACGGTTGCGTCCGTTTCTTATTTCTGTTTTGAATGTTCGGAACGATGCCCGCGACGGGCAATGTGCTGAATGACTCAAAATCATCGACGTTGCCGAACGTCGTGTCGTTCTGCTCAAGCACAAATATCAACGCGAGCCCAAGTCCTAGGCCGGCCACGACTCCCAGTGCCACGAGCCGCACTCGCTGGGGGCTGAACGGTGCTCGCGGCAATCCGGCCGGCTCGACAACGGCAAATGCGATGCCGCCCTCGGATTGTTCGAATCCTTTTGCCAGCTTCGTGTCCAGCTGCTTGTCCAGTAACGCATGGAACTGCATTTCGCCAACTTTCAGCTCGCGTTCCATGTCGTCTATGACCTTTTCGTGTTGCGGAGTCGATTCGAGACGGCGGCTGTAAGTGTCCATCTGCGCGCTGAGATTTTCCTGATCCCGCTGGTAGGCCGCGATCCGCTGCTGTATGCCTTCGAGTTCCGACTTTAGCTGCGAGTACCGGAGATATGTCGGACTCGGTTCGCTGCGGCCTTTCTTGGGCTGTGACGCAATCGTTCTCTCCAGGTCCGAGATCTCTCGTTTCTTGGCTACCACAACCGGATGCTGGGCCGTATAGCGCGTCTGCAGTTCGGCAAGCTGGATCCGCAGCTCATCCAGCTTCGCTTCATCGGGCGTCTTTTCATGAACCATCGGTTGCTCGAGAACGCCTTTCGATTCCAGATCCTGGAGTTCACGCTCAATCGAAGCTCTCTTCGCCTGCTCTTCTGCGATTTTGGTTTCTCGGTCCTGTATTTGTTCTTTCAGCGAGTCGATGGCCTTGATGGTGTTATCGATGTGGTCCGGCAGCGCATGCACGGCTTTCGTCTTGTAGTTCTGGATCTGATCATTCTGCCGTTGCAGGCGGTTCTTCAAATCATCGACCTGCTCGTTGATGACGTTCGCCGCTTCCGACGTCTTCTGCTCCCGTTTGGCCGACGCATTCTGCACAAACAACTCGGCGAGCTTGTTCGTGACGTTCATCGCGTCGTAACGGTCACCGGCTTCATAGGTGAGCTGAAACGAATGTTCGCTATCGACTTTGATTCCGATCGCCTGCTTGAATTCATCCAACTGCTGCGGCGAGAGGTCTCCCTTATTGGAGCGATATCTTTTGGATTCCCGTGCAGCCGCTTTCAGTACCGGTTCGCTATACAGCACCTCACGCACAGTCCACAGATGGTCTTCAATGTTCAGCGGTGGAGGCGCAACGTGCCTCAAGTATTCAGGAGGCGTAGTCTGGGCGGCTGCGATAAGAGCCGTCGCGCGAAATCTGTCGGGTTGCAGATGGGCGAAAATTGCGAAACCGGCCGTCAGCAGTATTTTCGAGATCATCAGGATGAACTTCCGCCGCCGTAATGCGTCAAGTATTGAAAAGACCGATAAAGAATTTCCTGCCGTGCTTGCCATTAGTCCTCCTCCAGACTCCGCCGCCGCCGTTCGTGATCCGTGAGTGCCACATACTGCGCATCTTCGTTCAGTCGATTCGAGCGCCGCTCGCTTTCGCTGGAGAGCGAAATTTCGATTCCCATCATGAAACGGTTGCGCGAGAGCGGTGCTCGCACATAGTCGTTCCTGCCTTGGTGGAATGAGTCCAGGCTCGCGAACAGGACATTCCTGTCGCTCAGGCGATAGTCAAAGCGGGCGCGGCCCATCAGCGACTTATTACCTTCGACAACGCGGTTGGATGCGTCTCGAGAGATCGTCGTATCGAATAAGATCGCGGTTCTCCGTGTAGGCTGGCCTCTCAGCCGCATGAGAATGACATCGTAAAAACCATTGCTGCCGAGGCCGTGAGCAAAGGCGTTTGGGGGACCCGCTTGAAATGCGAGCGTGCGCATGTACCCGCCTGCAGCCCAGAAAAGTCCAATCCGCTTATGGAAGCTGCCGCGAACCGTATAGTTCATTCCCGTATCCAATTTGATGATGCCTCCGGCGAATTCCAGAACAGTGCTGGGATTCAGACCGAACCTGTACTCCAATGTTCCGCTGTTGATGGGGTGTTCGATTCGAGGGGGAATGTCTAGCGCATCATCGGATCTGTTGGGCTGATGGATAGGCGTTATTGTGAAAAGCGAATACGTTGCGCGAATGCGCTGATTCGGCCGCAGCATTCTGCTCAAGCTCAGCGAATATCCGCTCGACCTTGAATCCAGAATCTGTCCATGGATCGGCTCTGGCCGGCCGAACTTCGTATAACCACCGTCATATCGGATGGCCACATTGGTCAGCGGAGTGGGCTGAAACTCCAGAGCTGCATGGATCTCGTTTTCGTGGTATCGGCTACGCGGCAAGAGCAGAAACACATTGCTTAAAGCGCGGCCGGGATCTTTGGACGTCTTGTAGTTGTCCGCGAGCCAGATCTGAACGTTGCGCGTGAGATGATAGCTGAAGCTCGCTAACGCCTCGTGATTCATCGCATTCTGATCGCTGTTGTTCTTGAAAAGCTCGAATTCCGGTACCCACGACAAAACAAACTGGCGCCGCCTGGAATCGTTCTGATACGCCACCTTCGGCAGCGTCAGCATGAGAACTTTGTCGTCGAGCCGCTGGGTATGGACATCGGGCGTTCCAGGCTGAACGCGATCAACGAGGAAGTTGTTGTCGGCGCCCACGGCAATCTGCATCGGAGCGACAAACCGGAGACCTTCTACGCCTGTCTCGGCTTGCTGCGCCGCCAGCTTCGAGGAGAACGAACACAAACACACTACGAGTATCAGTTTCTTCATAGGTCCCTTTAGCCCGGTGCGAAACCTACTGGACGTAGATCTTGTCGTACGGCAGAACGTAGAACGGTTCGAGCCGGCGTCCTTTGAGTTGGTCATCCAAGTTGACCTTCAGATGATGTTGCTCGCCGGAGGGATCTACTCGTATGACTGTAATCTTGTCCTTCTTCGCGTATTCCGTCAGGCCACCGGCTAGAGCAATCGCGTCCAGTACGGTCGCGCGGTCTTTGATTTTGTACACGCCAGGGCTCTTGACTTCGCCGAGTACCGACACCTTCGGGCTGTTGACTTCCTTGACAACGACAGTGACAGCCGGCTCCGTGATGAACTGCGCATATTTCGAGGTGATCTCCTTCTGGAGTTCCTTTGCCGTCTTTCCGCTCGCCGGCATTTCACCGATGAGTGGTATCGAAATCTTCCCGTCGGGTCGGACCGGCACTATCGCGGAGAGTTCCTTCTCTTGATATACAGACACCTCGACAACATCATCCGGTCCGAGCTGGAATTCGCCGTCGCCGTAGGCGCGAGCCGCGTTATCCGCTGGCTGCTTCTGAGCGTGAGCTGTGGTTATGAAGGCTATCGATATAACGACAACGACGAGTCCGATCGTGAATCTCATTTGCGCTCGTAACTGTGTTTCGTTAGCAACACTGCAAAAGGGATGCCAGCACGATGGACGTGGTTTTCAATCGATTAAGGGGCGGGTGGAGATGAATGGGAGTTCTACTTCGGAATAGCGATTCATTGACACACTGTAGGGGCGCTCTGTGAGCGCCCGAGGGGCGGTAACCGCCCCTACAGTTTCAAAACGGCAAAGAATGGAAATCTTTGCTACGGGCGGGTTTGGTGAACGAACTCGGCGTGTTCTGCCGATTGTCCATCTGCCAGCGCTTGAGTTTATTCAACAGCGCCTTGTAGCAGATGTTCAGCCGGCGCGCAGCTTGTTTGCGATTCCAACTCGTCTCTTCCAGCACACGCAGGACGAGCTCTCTTTCAGCTTGTTCGGCGGCGCGCGTTCCGACGTCCTTGAGCGACATATTGTCTTGTTTCGGCTTGGTTGAAACCGGCGCCGCATTGGATTGAGGCTGCTCCTTGACTTCGGAGAGATTCACGTTGATGTCGGGCAAGATGAGGTGTCGTTTGACGGCATTCTCGAGTTGGCGAATGTTTCCGGGCCAGTCATAGCGCAGGAATGAATCCATCAGCGGCGCCGATATCTCGTCGATGGAGCTCTTGTACCGGTCGTGGTAACGGCACAGGAAGTAATTGCAGAGGAGTGGAATGTCTTCACGCCGTTCGCGCAAGGGTGGGATGTCGATCCGAATGACATTTAAACGGAAGTACAAATCTTCGCGAAATTTACCGCTCGCGACATGTTCTTCAAGATTGATATTCGTTGATGCCAAAACGCGCGCGTCGACGTGTATCGTGCGTTTTCCACCCAGGCGGGTGTATTCGCAATCTTGCAGGACGTGGAGCAGTTTCGCTTGCAGGTGCGAGGTCATCTCGCCGATCTCATCCAGCAGCAGCGTGCCTTTGTCGGCAAGCTCGAATTTGCCGGGCTTGTCATTCAACGCTCCAGTAAACGCGCCACGTTCATAGCCGAATAGCTCCGATTCGAGCAACTCATTGGGTAGAGCCGCGCAATTCACTTTCACAAACGGCTTGTCGTGCCGCGAGGAATGCGCGTGGATGTATCGCGCAAGCACCTCCTTGCCGACCCCGGATTCGCCGGTGATCAGCACGGGGACGTCTGTATCAGCAACGTGCTTCGCAATCTCCTTAATCTTCAGAACCTGTGGATTCGTCGAGAGAATGTCGCCCGCATCATACGAATCAAGCCGGCGCTTAAGCGTCTTGACCTCTTCCTTGAGCTTCTGTTTTTCGACAACGTTCTCGATGGCAAGTTCGAGTTCTTGTTCTTCGAAGGGCTTGACCAGGAAATCCGCGGCGCCCAACTTCATGGCATCGACGACTGTTTTGATCTGCCCGGCTCCGGAGAGGATGATGACGGGAATCGACGCATTGATCTTCTTGACGCTCTCTAATACCTCGATGCCGTTGATGCCGGGCATCACGATGTCCTGAACGATCACGGAAGGCACGTAGCCGGCGGTCAACCTCGCCACGGCCTCGTCGCCCGACTCGGCACATTCCACCGTGTACCCACATGACGCCAGAAAATCGGACAGATAACTACGAACGCTCTGATCGTCGTCTACCACCAGAATGGATCTTTTACTCATTGTTTTCTACCCTCCAACTTTCTCGTAGTCCCCAGTCCGTGCACTCTTAGACACCACGCGTGCCGCGGGTTTCAGACAGGAGTGCAATGGGAGTTCCAACGTGAAGAAGCAGCAGCATCAG
>QHXA01000727.1 GCA_003222755.1 Acidobacteriota bacterium | reverse complement strand
AATTCAAAAGTCCGAAGAAGAGTGGAAGAAAGAACTCACACCCGAGCAATATCAGGTCTGCCGAATGAAGGGCACGGAACGGCCTTTCACGGGAACGTACTACAAGACGAAAGAACCTGGCGTGTACAAGTGTGCAGCGTGTGGCAACGAGCTATTCGATTCGGATACAAAATTTGATTCGGGTACCGGCTGGCCCAGCTTCTACAAACCCATTACCGCAGAGAATGTCGCCACCGAAGACGACTCCAGCTACGGCATGGTCCGAACCGAGGTCATGTGCAACAAATGCGGCTCGCATCTCGGACACGTATTCCCGGATGGACCGCGTCCCACCGGCCTGCGCTACTGCATCAATTCGGCAGCGTTGAAGATGGACCCGAAAAAGTAGTGGCGACACGCACGCCGGAGGCGTGCAAGGAAATTAGCCGGGAGTACGCGCACGTCTTTTGTGCGCGTACTCCCGGAAATAACCAGTCAACGATAATGCGCACCCTGGAGAGGGTGCGAGGATTTCCGCGCACCCTTTCCTGTATCCGGATGTCTTTGTTTCACACAACCGGGGGTTGCGCCGCTGCGCTCGCTTAACCCCCGGCTAATTTCCTTGCAGGCCTCCGGCGTGCGCGAAATGGAAATCCGTTAACCTTTCCCGTCCCGCAGCGTAGTAACGGTCATGAAGCTCGTGCACAGTTTCCTTGTCGCATACGCTCTCGTAGCGCAAGCTCCCCAGGCTCCTCAAGGTCCTGCAGCACCCGTTCCGGACATGCGCAACGCGCATCAGACACGCGAAAACTTTCAACAGCTGTTACAGCAGTATCCGCCATCTCTGGGACAAATCTTTCGGCTCGATCCTTCGCTCTTGACCAATGAGGCGTTTCTCGCACCATATCCAAATCTCGCTGCGTTTCTGGCTCAGCATCCGGAGATTGCACACAATCCAAGTTTCTTCGTGGGTGAAGGCCCGTTCTACCGCGACACACGCTTCAGTCCGGAGGCGCGTTCCTATGAAATGTTCGAAAACATCATGGGCGGGATTGCCGCCTTCTCGGCTGGCCTGATCATCCTGAGTGTTCTTTGCTGGGTGCTGAAAACGGTCATTGATCACCGCCGCTGGTTACGGGTGTCGAAGGTCCAGAGCGAAGTCCATTCCAAACTGCTGGACCGCTTCACTTCGAACCAGGATCTACTCGCGTACATTCAAACGCCCGCGGGCAGACATTTTCTGGAATCGGCGCCATTTTCGATCGATGCCGGCACGCGGACGCTCAGCGCTCCTGTGGGTCGAATTCTGTTCTCCGTTCAAGCCGGAGTCGTGGTCGCTCTAGCGGGATTGGGATTGGGGATCGTCAGCCGGAGAATGGCAATCCAGGAGATCGCTCAGCCCCTGTTTATCGTGGGTATGTTGGCTCTGGCCCTGGGCATCGGCTTTGTTCTGTCCGCGTTGGTAGCGTACATAATGTCGCGGCGGCTCGGTCTTCTCGAGCAAACTCCGCTCGTTTCAACCGATGACAACGCAGGAGTCTCACCTCCACATGCGTGATATCACTCTTTCCGAGCTCCAGCGGCTCGACCCGATAACCACAGAGGCGGATGACGCGCTTCACATGGACCAAGACACGTTTCGCGCGCTATACGATCGCACCGCTCGGCCCCTGTGGAGTTACCTTTTCCGCCGAACAGGAGACGCTCAGCTCGCGGACGACTTGTTACAAGAAACGTACTACCGGTTCCTTCGAAGCCGCGCCGCCATTGAAAGCGAATCGCACTGCAAGAATTATCTCTTTCGCATTGCGAGCAACCTGGCGAACGACAGCCATCGCCGCAGTCATGAACACGTGGAACTGTCCGACTCACGCGCTTCGGCCGCCGGTGCAGATTCCAGCCCAGCCGGACGCATAGTGCGTCGCACCGATCTGACGCGAGCTATGTCGCAGCTGAAACCCCGCCAGCGGGATGCATTATGGCTGGCTTATGCCGAAGGCCTGTCACACGAAGAAATCGCGGAGGTGCTGGGTGTGAAGGCCGCCAGTATCAAGCTGATTCTGTTCCGGGCGAGACGCAAACTCGCTCGATTGCTGCGAGGAGACGGCGCATGAAAATCATCGACTGCCCTCGCGAGCAAGACGTGATGAAAACGGTCGCACCTGAGCAATGGCCGGATGGTTGTACCGATGAGCTGCATGCGCACATCGCAGCATGCGCCATCTGCACGGACGTCCTTGAGGTGGCTCGCGCGATTCATGAGGACTGTGAAGCTGCGGAAAACAACGCGCAGGTGCCGCAAATTCCGCCAGCAGGCCTTGTCTGGTGGCGCGCCGAGATCAGAGCGCGGCAGGAAGC
>QHXA01000721.1:1279-4012 GCA_003222755.1 Acidobacteriota bacterium | reverse complement strand
ATCAGCTGCATACTCTGGCTCACCTCTGCCCGAATCCGCTGGCCGAGCTGCGTGGCGCTCGCTTGAGCCTGATTGCGGGCTGTCTGCAGATTGGCTTTCATGTTTGCTTCGAACTTGTCCATTCGATCCGTCAGAGCCGGCAAGCCAGCACTCATATTACTAAGGTTTGCTTGCACAGAATTCATCCGTTCGCCCAACCTGCTCGCAACAGTTTGGAGGCCCAACGTATCAGCGACAATTTTCTTCTGGTCTCTCAGGGTTGGATACGCGGACCACAACGAGGCCGCGAAGAGAACAATCAAGACTCCAAGAATGATCGAAAGGATCTTCGTTCGCCGTTGATGAGATTCGTGTTGGTCTTCATGATGCTCAATCTGCATGCGGATCCGCCGCACATCGGCTCTTGTGTGCTCCATCATCTCCCGGTTGCGGGTGAACTCATCTTCCACCCGCGGCGGTTTTTCTTCGGCCTTCGCAGGCGCTACTGGCCCAAGATTCAATGTCTGCGCCGTTTGCATAAAACCTCCAGTCGGCGCAAATAACAGCAGTTCTGTTTCCCCTGTGCTTGTTGATTGATTCGAAATGAAGCGGCGCCGGTGACTCAAATGATCGGTGAATCGCAAATCGTGGAATGTTTCACTGTAGGTCGGTCCGCGGACCGCCCCTACAGTGAATCGGGCGTTACGGCGCGAGCCGTACGTTGCGGTTGTGTTGTGCTGTTTTTTTCTCGCTGCCTAGCAGTTCATCCAGATCGCCCGTTGTGCCCAGATGAACCCAGAGCTTGGCATAGATCCTCTTCATACTTTCCCGGCTTACTGCTCTCATCGCGATTTCGTTGGCGAGCGCTTCGGTCTGGAGATAAGGATGATGTGAATAGATCCAGACGTGGCCGAGTTCATGAGCAATCGCGGCCTTCAATTCTTCATGGCTCAGACTATCGAAGAATTCCTGATCGAGGCTGATCATGAAACGTTCGCTACCGTCCGCTTCACGAAAGCGCTGCACCGAAACCATCCGTCGTTCTAATGGAACAATCGCGAGGTCGATATGCTGCGGCATCTGCAGGCGCGCTTGGAGGCCGCTCAACATAGCGTAAAGTCGCTTGTGATCGTCTGCCGTGGCTTTTTGTTTGGCTAATGAAGATCCGGAAACAAAGAAGAGAAGCAGTGGCAGGAACCGATGTACCACCCGGGATAATGGGGTTGAATGCATAAGGTGTGCCTTGAGTACCACCTCCTGAAATTTGCGGACGCGTTTATATCACATGGCCCTCCAATTGTCTGGAAGTTTTCCAATCTTTTTCGTTAACCGAACTTGTGAATTTCAACGAGGCGTGTTTCCGCGAACCAGTAATGTTTTGATTTTACGCGGTGGCTCCGACGGAAGCCGCATTGGCAGAGTCCGTGCGTCACATCGAAACGCTGAGAAAATAATTGGAGGTAAGTGATGAAAAAGTTACTCTCACTGACGGCAATCAGCGTTGCTGTCATGCTTGTTGCTCTCCCGTTAGCGTATGGTCAGGGTCAGGAGAAGGGTCAGGAGAAGGGTCCAGGCCAGGCTCCGGCTCAGGCAGAGAAGACCTTTGAAGGTCAGCTGACGAAAGTCGACGTGAATGCCAAAACCATCTCCGTGAAGGGAAGCGCGGGCGAAATGTTGTTCCGGTATACGGATCAGACTCAGGTCCTGGGTCCGGATAAGGACATTCAGGGGCTTGCCACGAAAGCGGGCACGCCGCTGAAGATCACCTATCGTGAAGCCGCCAACGACAGCCATCTCGCCACAAGAATCGAGGTTACTGAACAAAAGCGTTAACGTTCGGTAACGTACCCGCACATTCACCAACCGGCAATCACCTGAATGCTCAGCCTACCCCCTTAGGTGATGCCGGTTGGTGATTTCTTATTCCTGAGCAGCCCCGCATTCCGCAAGCGCACGGACTAGCGTTCGCGAAAATACAACCGCAGGTTGCGCTCGCTTAACCCCCGGCTAATTTCCTCAAACGCCTGCGGCGTGCGCGACACTAGAAAGTCAGCTGGACTTGCATCGTGACCTTGCGATTGTAGGTCGCGTTACCGGGAATGAAGGTCCCCTGCAAACTCAGCGGTTTTCCAAAAAACGGAGACGTCAGGTTACCGTTCGGCGGCGCGAAGTTCGGATGATTGAGCGGATTGATGGCATACACGCTAAACGTCAGATGGTATCTCATCGGAGTCGGTGCGCTCGATGGCCCGTTGGCAGGCCTGGCGGCGCCCGCGACGGACTCCTTTTTAATGAAGTCCCAAGTGCGTGAGACGCGCAGGGTCATGTTGCTGCTACTCGGACCACGGCCGAAATTTTTCGGGATCGACGGCGTGCCCGCACCAGGCAATAAATCAAAGCAGCCGAATTGAGGAACATATCTCACCGTTGCGCCCACACATGCCGCAGGCGGCAAGTTCGCGAGCGCCGGCCGCTGCACAGCGGCACCGTCACCGGATGGATCGGGCAAACCCGTCGTGATGTTGTAAACCGGACCGCTATTGTAGATGAACAGTGTGTTGACCATCAGCTTCAATGGCAGCGGGAAGGTCGGGCCCAGCGTCACACGATGACGAATATCCCCAAAAGCCCGCGCCCACTCTGCGCGGAGATTGTAGTGGTCGGCGGGGAGGCCCTCGAAATCGGCCTTCGTAGAAGTCAATATGTACGACCCGAAGAATGAGAGCTTCTTGTAAGTGACCGTCGGATTGATGA
>QHXA01000721.1:0-1235 GCA_003222755.1 Acidobacteriota bacterium | reverse complement strand
AACCGTACTGTCGCCAAACGGAAACACGTTCGCGCCCGGCAGCCGCGCATTGATATCGCGCGTCCGTATAAAATGAACAGCCCTCAACTTGTTATACGTCACACTGAACCGCACGTATTTGTTGATCTGCCGATCCACTCCCATGTTGCCGAAAATCAATTGCGGAGCCTGCGTGGTGTTGGACAGCAATTGAATTGTCTGCGGCTGCAGGTTGCCGGAAAGAAAACTCAATGACGGAACGTTAGGAAAGAAATCCGGGTTCGTCAGCAGATACGAGGCTTGCGTGCTGCCGTTGTATCGAATGGAATTCAAAATCGTGAAATCGCTCACGCGTTGATAGAAACGGCCGCCGCCGAAACGCAACACCGTCTTCGCGGGCGTGGTTCCTTTACCATCGATTCCCCAAGCGATGCCGACGCGTGGTGCCCAATCTCGCGCGTCGAAGATGTTCGTTTGCATCTCGTATCGCAGCCCGTAGCTGAACGTCAGGTTCGGCCGGAGTTTCCAGTCATCATTGAAGAAGGCACCCAGATCGAATTGCGTGACGCGCGTCAGCGGATTACCGGCATTCAGGCTGAATAGCGATGCGCCGCCGCCCGCTGCCCGGATTTGGGCCGGCGAGGACCCAAGCCGCTGGAGAAGCAATGTCCGCTGGTAAACGTCGAGTGCCGTGAGTTGGATAGAGGTACCGGGAATGGGCTGGTTGTTGGCGTCCAGAGCGGGACCCGCACCGCCAAAGAAGGTAAACGTGCCATTGAAATTGTTCAGAGATGTGTCGTTACGAAGCCGCGCGCCCCACTTGAACGTATGTTGCCCGTCACTGAGAACTGAGAGGTTCGACAGTTCCCAACGATTGGTCTTGTTGCTGGAATTACCGACCGTCGCGCTGCCGGCCGTGAACGCATCTTGCACCCAAATCGATGGTGATGAACTAGCCGCGATGCTGCGTCTGGTCGACCGAGCGAATTGAAATCGCGTTTCGTTGACGAGCATGGAGCTCAACAGCGCGGTTTCCGTTACTTGAAGGGTGTGCCCCGTGGTCTTCTGGTTGTATGCCGTTTCCGCTAAGCGAAAGCCGCCTGCGCCGATGTTATCGGATTCCTGTCGCGTATCTTCGTATCGCAGAATGAGTGTGTGATTGGCATTGATTGCGACGTCGAACCGCGGAACAAGACTCGTAAATTTCTGAGGAGTCAGTAACGCTTCATTTACATTTTCGCGGGTCAGGTCGCTTT
>QHXA01000720.1 GCA_003222755.1 Acidobacteriota bacterium | reverse complement strand
CTCATAAAGAATCGGGACCGTTGCTCCATCCAGTTCCGCATCTTGCAGCGTGTATTTGTCGATGAAGTCGCCAAATATTTCGCGCGTCTCCCTCTTTTCGCTGCTGAGAATCGGCGTTCCGGTGAAACCGATGATGGCGGCATTCGGTAGAGCCTTGCGCAGGTTGCGATGCAGAGTGCGCGTGTGCGAACGGTGCGCCTCGTCCACCAGCACCAGGATTTCTTCCGAGTCGTTGAGCTGTGGGAACTCTTCGAAGCGGATGTTCTCCGTAAACGTGACTTCCTTCTCGAAGATTTCTTCGTGCTTTCCGGGTTTCTTTTCTTTACGAACAATCGTCATGGCGACCTGGTCCGTTGGGTTCGCGCCGGGCTGCGGAAGAACTTCGCGCGTCTTGCGGTCGTGCCGATCTCCTACGACTTGATACTTCTGAAGCATTGCCATAACGATGTCTGGCGTTGGTTCGCGTAAAAGCCGCTGCGTCATCGCGGTCGCGGATTCACGCGATCTCAAATCCTGATCTGTCGGCCGGACCGACTCGCCGCTCAACTGCGCGGTGGCGCCGAGTTGGTCTTGCAAGTCGGTCCGGTCGGTCACGACGACCACTTTGAAGCGATTCAAGCGCTTCATCATCCTCATCTTCCGGACGAGGAACACCATGCTGAGACTCTTGCCCGACCCCTGCGTGTGCCAGATGATGCCGCCGCGCTCGTCGCGTTCCGCTCCCCGCGCTTTCGTACGCCCTTCCAGCAATTTCGCGACAGCGCTGTGGATGGCGCGGAACTGCTGGTACCGCGCCACGATCTTGCGTGTCTTGCCGTCCACCTGTTGGAACACAGTGAAATTTCGGATGAGGTCCAGAAGATGCGCCGGCCGCAGCATACCGGCCACAAGAATCTGCTGGCTCTGCACCGAGGCCCCTACGGCGCCGCGCAACGCTTCCGGCCGTTTTTCTTTTGGGCGGAAAAACAATGGAGTGCCGCCCCAATCCGATTTCTCCGCTCCAACTTCGGCCAGTTCACGTGCGGCGTCCGGTTCCTCAGCAGGACGAGGCAGCATGCCCAGTTCTTCCGCGACGGTTGTCAGCGGTACGGGACTCGTATCGGCCCATTCCAGATACGCCTCCGGCGGAGCGCCAACGGTGGCCGCGCGTGACTCGAAGAAGTCGCTGGCGATGAGAAGTTGATTGGTATGAAACAGCCGCTCGACGCCCTCATTGTCCGTGTAAAGAGTTGGCCAGATTTCCCGGCGCTGGTTGGTATAGCGCAGAAGCTGGTTGATCGCTTCCTGCAACGGATTCTCAATGCCGGGACTCTTGAACTCCGCCACTCCCAGCGGTATGCCGTTCACGAACAGCACAGCGTCCGGGATGACGTGCCCGCGCCCGCTGGTCAATTCCACTTTGAACTGATTGATGACGAGGAAATCGTTGTTGAGGGGATCCTCGAAATCGATAAAGCGCACCGGCTGATTGCGTCCGAAGTTCCAATCCGCAAGGCCGTCGATTTCCGTTCCCTTGAGCAATAACTTCGTCGCGGACTCGTTGATTTCCATCAGCCGCACGCCGGCGGCTTTTTCCAGTTTTTCGATGATGCGCCGGATGCGCTCGTCGTCCAGCCACGGCTGCCCATCGCGTGCATTCAGTTTGCGGAGAGCCTCGGCGAGGCGGCCTTTCAGCAGAACCTCGCGAAAGTTCTGCCGTTCCGTGAACTCGGGACATCGGTATCGCCTTCAATCCATTACCATCCCATCGCCTGGAGCTGACGGCAAAAAGGTTTCTCGACGATCTCGGTTTCCCACTGAATCTTGCTCACGATTTTCTTCCCGGCTGTGGCGCTTGTGAACGGATTAAGGTACTCCTTGGTAGGCAGCCGGTGTTATTGGAAAATGTGGGTATGAAGATGGAAGTCATCAACATTCGGGTCGACGCCGAAACCGCGAAGGCCTTTAAATCCCTGCCTGAGGAAGACCGAAGAAAACTGGAGGCTCTCCTGAGCATCCGGCTGAGTGAAGTGAGCCGGCACGGGGAGTCGCTTGAGAACGTGATGAAGGAAATCAGTGATAAAGCGAAAGCGCGAGGGCTGACTCCGGAGATTTTGAAGTCTCTGCTCGATGAAGAGTAGGGACCGTTTTGTTTTCGACACTTCGGTTGTTGTCAGCGCTGTCCTGATCTCGTCTTCCCACCCGGCCAAAGCCTTCCGGAAAGCCCGTCAGATCGGAGACATTTTGTTGTCTCTGCCCGTTGCCGAAGAATTGAATGAAGTCCTCGGCAGGGGGAAATTCGATCGATACCTTACCAGGGAAGACCGAGAGAGATTCCTGGCTGCCTTCATTCACGCCGCCAAATTCATCGAAGTCACGGAACGGATCGTCGCCTGCCGAGATCCCAAGGACGACAAATTTCTGGAACTCGCCGTCAGTGGCCAGGCAGCGTGCATTGTGACCGGCGACCACGACCTCCTCGCGCTGCATCCGTTTCGCGGGATTCCGATTTTATCTGTTGAACAGTTCCTCAAATCATTTTGAAGATCAAAGGTCGATCCGGTCGGTCAAAGCACGGTTCAAGTTATGGGTCCAGTGGTTTGGCGCTTCTCGCGCCTCTGGGATGCGAACCTGGCCTGTGCGCAGGTCTGCCATCAGGCCCGACTTCATTTGCTGCAGTTTTGCCCGCTCGCGTTCAACGGCCTTAATCTCAACGTCGTGAAATGACAGGGA
>QHXA01000683.1 GCA_003222755.1 Acidobacteriota bacterium | reverse complement strand
CGAACTTTTGTCTCCTATCTGGATTTTGAAGACTGGCGCTCTCAGGCGAATGCCTTTGAAGGCATGGCGTTCGAGGCCCATGGATACCGCACCTTCAGCGAGGCAGCGGATCGCTCCATTGATGCGTTAGCGGCTAATGTCAGTACCAACACCTTCCGATTACTGCGCGTGTCGCCCATGCTGGGGCGGGACTTTGTCCCGGCGGACGAAGTGCCCGGAGCACCTGTTGTTGCCATCCTCAATTACCGCTTTTGGGAGAGCCGGTTCAGCAAGCGTCCCGACATTGTCGGTCTGAACGTTCACATCAACGGTGATCCCGCAACCATCATCGGTGTGATGCCGCCCGGCTTCGATTTCCCTAACGAATTCAGTTTTTGGATGCCACTGCAACGCACTGGCGATTTGCTTCGGCGTGGGCCTGTACCTGGAGCTTATTTTGGGTTTTTGGCGTTCGGCCGGTTGCGGCCGGGCATGGCGCTACAACAAGCTCGCGCCGAACTGGAAACGATTAACCGCAATTTGGAAGCCGTGTCGCCCGCAACAAACCGTGGTGTTCTTCCCGTGGTTCAGAACTGGTCGCAGTTCTTCATTGGTCCGGACGCATCCGTCATCTACGGTTCGCTGTGGGCAGCTGTGTGGTTCGTGTTGTTGATTGCGTGCGCCAACCTCGCCAATCTCAGTCTCGCGCGAACGATCGGGAAGTCGAAGGATCTTTCGACCAGGATTGCGCTTGGTGCGAGTCAGGTCCGGATGATGCGCCATATTCTGATGGACGGCATCGTGCTGGCTGCGGCAGCTGGAATAGTTGCGTGGTGGATCACCAAATGGAGTGTGCGCGCGTGGGCTGTAGCCACGGCGTCCCACTATCTCGTGCTGGACTACACAATCGATGGCAGTACGCTCGCCTATCTGGTTGGCGTATGCGTTCTTAGTGCATCCGTGTTTTCGCTGGCGCCTGTTGCCAAAGTTCTGCAATTTCGTGTGGTCGGGAATTTCAAAGGCGATGCCTTCAACGTACGTGGAACAACGCAAAGTCTGCGCGCGAAGCGTCTAGGATCTGTACTGGTCGGTGGACAGATGGCGCTGGCGATGGTGTTGCTCGCCGGAGCCGGCGTGCTGGTACACAGCCTCTTGAACATTGTGGACGGCCCAACCGGAGTACGCAATCCTCAGAACATATTGGCCGGATCGATCGGATTACCCTCCGCTAAATACAAGGGGCCGGCAAGCCGGCTTCAATACTTCGACCAACTTGAAACGCATTTGAAGGCAGTTCCAGGGGTAGAAGCAGCGTCTATCGCCACAGCGATTCCGGTCGGCTTCGGGAGTTTGCGGAGTTTTGAGATAGAGGGGCGGCCTACTCCATCGGATGGCGGAGATGCCGTTCAGGTTTTGGCTGCCGGTTCGAATTATTTCCGAGTGTTGGAAGCATCGGCTATATCCGGCCGGGATTTTAACGGCGCTGACCAAATGACGGGGGTGCCGGTTGCAATTGTGAATCAAAGCTTTGCTGCCCGTTTTTTTTCCGGCGAGGAACCTTTGGGCAAACGCCTTCGCACAACGGATCGAAACGGGTCAGGCGAGTGGCGGACGGTTGTGGGTGTCGTTCCGAATATCATGCAGGGAGACGCGACGCGTCAGCGTTTCAAACCGCTGATCTACGTTCCTTTCCGTCAGCAGCCCGCAGGGCGTACATTCTTCCTGGTGCGAACAGCCGTACCTCCAAATCAGGTCGCGCAGGCGGTTCGAGCTGAAATACAGGAGTTAGAGCCTGACGTTGTATTGGAAGACTTCAGGACGTTGAAAGCCAGCTTCGCATTTGACCGCGACAGTATGGATCTAGCGCATGCGGAAATGGGAAAAGAGGCGGCTGTGGCGCCTATCTTGGCGATGGTTGCTTTGCTGCTGGCAGCCGTCGGGCTCTATGCAGTTATTGCGCATTCGATCAGTCAGCGCGTCAAGGAAATTGGCGTGCGTATGGCGATAGGGGCGACCCAAACTGATATTCGGCAGATGGTGCTCCGCGAGGGCATGTTGCCGGTTCTATTCGGTATGACGTTCGGACTCGCAGCGGCGTTGGCGGTAAACAATATTTTGCGGTCCCAACTGGTTGGAATCTCGCCGTATGACCCTGTCTCGATGGCCGGCGCGCCAATAGCCTTGATTCTGATTGCGGTCCTCGCCTGTCTCGTCCCTGCCAGGCGGGCCTTAAGCATCGATCCGGCCGTTGCATTGCGCCATGATTGACGGACGCCCTTGCGCATGTCCAGCTTAGGGAGCGCGTTGCGTTACTGAAGCTGATCTATGAATG
>QHXA01000682.1:3240-6159 GCA_003222755.1 Acidobacteriota bacterium | reverse complement strand
AACAACGCCGCCGACCGGACATTACTGACTTCAACTTTGAATTCGGCGACTGCTCGCGCACGCGGATTCGATACGCCGCCCTACCCTGGATTTCCGCTCGGGCAGACTGTAGCTCAAGCCTTGCGTCCGTACCCGCAGTTCACCACGATTCCCGTTCTGTGGGCCCCATTGGGCAAAACCTGGTACGACTCACTGCAGGTGAGAGCAATCAAGCGATTTTCGCAGGGGCTGGCTTTCAATAGCACTTTTACTTGGTCGAAGAGTCTCTTTCTGGGCGCGGAAAGCGACGCCGGCGGGCTTGCAGAATCCAACAATGTTTTTGATCGAAACACCAATAAATATCTTTCGGTGCACGATCGACCGTTTATATGGACGATCGCCGCAAGCTACACCACACCGCGGCTCGGTACGAGTAGGCTGCTCTCATCGGCGTTGCGCGACTGGAACTATGGCGTCNNNNTATGGCGTCTTCCTAACCTATTCCAGTGGGTTTCCACTGAGAGCTCCCACGGCTCAGAATAGTCCGCCTTTACAGAATCTGATTTTCCAACCCACGTTCGCCAACCGCGTCCCAGGTCAGCCTCTTTTCTTGAAGGACTTGAATTGTCACTGCTTCGATCCGCAGAAGGAATTCGTGTTGAATCCGGCTGCATGGGAGGATCCACCTGCCGGCCAGTTTGGAACCTCGGCCGCATATTACGGCGACTACCGGCAGCAACGGCGGCCGCGGGAAAGCATGAGTTTGGGCCGTACTTTCCGGTTCACCGAAAGCGCGGGTCTGGAAATTCGAGTCGAGTTCACCAACATCTTTAATCGATCGGTCGTGGGTAATCCGGACAGCGACAACTACAAAGCAACTCGAACATATGTGCCGAACGGCAATACCGCCGGAGGTTTCGGCCGCATCAATGCTCAGAGTTCGCCGACTGGAACCGCCACCGCGACGCTGGTGAATCTCTCGCCAAGGACGGGCACATTGATCGCGCGGTTCACTTTCTAAAGCATCGCTGCACGAGCCGTGTTATCCCGGGAATTTTAGCTGTTATTTTTATACACATGATGTTATAAGAATAACACCGTGCATAAGGGACCACATTCCAGCTTGACGCGCCGCGAGCGGCAGATCATGGACATTTTGTATCGGCTGGGCCGCGCGACAGCGAACGAAGTGATGGCCGCGCTCCCTGGTAAGCCGCATTATTCCACGGTCCGCACACAGCTTCGCGTGCTGGAAAGCAAAGGTCACGTGCGCCATGAAGAGCAGGGGCTGCGATACCTCTACATGCCGACGGTTCCTCGGCACGCGGTTCGGCAGTCGGCGTTGCGCCATCTGCTTGAAACGTTCTTTGAAGGATCGCCCGAAAAGATGTTGTCGACCTTACTAGGTAGCGAGGCCGCGAAACTTTCGGAGGAAGAGTTGGAGCGGCTTGCGCATTTGATTGAAAAAGCCAAGAAGGCAGGGCGACGATGATCGAACTCGTCCTCAAATCATCCGCGATCCTACTGATGACACTTTGCGCTGTCCGATTACTGTCAAGGCACTCCGCTGCAACGCGCCACCTGATTCTCTCGGTCGGGCTGATCAGCTCATTCCTTCTTCCATTCGCTGGTTTGATTTTGCCGCGGTGGCATGTTCCCGGCCCGCCGATTTATGAGCAGCCGCCATTTCCCCGTTTCAAAATCGTCGGGGATCAGGGACCGCCCATGCAGTTTTTCCCAAATGAAATCGTAGCTCCTATCGAGAGCAAGCCGGTTCCACCGCGGCACGTTCCTGTCATTGAGATCTGGATTGCAGGTTTGGCCATTGCCGGTGTTGCGCTTGCTGCAGGCGCGGCCAGGATTACTTGGTTTGTATACCATGCCAAACCGCTTACGGGCGGACGATGGCGATCCATCTCAGGAGAAATAGCCAGGCAGCTGAATATAAGGCGTGGAGTGCGACTCCTACAAAACGACCGGTCCGTTTTGGGGACCTGGGGAGTCCTGCGTCCTTGCGTTTTGCTCCCGCGCGACGTGGAGACTTGGTCAGCGGAAAGAATTCGTGTCGTTCTCACGCACGAATTCGCGCACATCAGACGCTTCGATTGGCCGCTGCAAATTCTGGCCGAGTTCGCTCGAGCCATGTATTGGTTCAACCCTCTATTCTGGCTGGCTTGTCGCTTGCTTCGGTCTGAAAGTGAACATGCCTCCGATGACGTGGTGCTTGACGCCGGCTGCGATGCCCAAGACTATGCTTCGCACCTTCTGGACCTCGCGCGCACATTGAGAACTTCCAATCGGGCGTGGTCCGGAGTACTAGCGATGTCCGGACCTGCAAATGTTGAATCCTTCTCTGAACCATCGGTCCCTCACTCGTGGAGCCGTGTTCGTCACATGTGCCGGGGCCGTTTGTGTCACATTATCGCTGGCGGCAATGCGTCTTCCTGAAGAACGGCCGCCGGCTGTTTCCTCGCGACCGGAAATTGTAGTTACCAGCGTTGCGGCGCCAAAGACTCCGGTACGTGTCGCTTCTACGCTTGCAGCAAAACCAGCCACACCAAAGCCAGTCCGCGTCCAAGGCTTAGCTGATGGGACTCTTTCGGGAACTGTTTACGACGGCACCGGCGCCGTAGTACCAGGTGTGAGGGTGACTGTGAACAGCGAACGAATCGAAATGGAAACGGCTACTGGCGAGACGGGTCGGTATGAATTTCGCGCATTGCCGCCTGGCTTGTACTCACTAACAGCGCAATTTCGCGGATTTGGGAATGCGCGGATTGGCGGTATCGAGATTCAATCGAGCCGGTCTTCAAAGCAGGACGTAATGCTGTCGGTCGGCGGTGTATCGCAAAGAGTCGTCGTTAGCGCCGCGGGAAAGCCCAAACCGGCGCCGGTTACAGGAGTGCCGCAACGCATTCGAGTGGGTGGGAACGTTCTGCC
>QHXA01000682.1:2560-3161 GCA_003222755.1 Acidobacteriota bacterium | reverse complement strand
GTGCAGACGGAACTCTGGTGGGATTGCATGCACTGAATAATGTTGATGCGGATCTGACGAATGCCGCGCTTGAAGCTGCCAGACAATGGCGTTTTCGGCCGGCACTCCTGAACAACGTGCCGGTTGAAGTTCTCACGGAAATCGATGTCCAGTTCGAGCTCGCCCAATAGGCAGTCTAATTTGGGGTCAGACGTCTAAATCACCCAATTACAAACAGCGAGTGGATTGCAATTGGGTGATTTAGACGTTTGACCCGGAATTCGAAGCGGCTAAAGCCGAAAGAGAACCTTCCCGACGGCCATAGACGCCAATACGAACACACCAAGAAGCGCCAAGCCAAGCAGCCCTACGCCGGCCATCTGAAGCCCGCCCATGATGATGAAAACTCCAATTATCAAAAGCAGGATTCCCATGCGCGTAGAATACGCTTCACTACGCGAAAAATGAAGTCACCCCGATGCGGACCGAAGTTTGGTGTCCAGGATGGCGGATTTTGAAATCTGACCAATTCTCAATTCCCAATTCTCAATTGTCATCCGAGCAGGAGCGGGTTCGGGAATGCGCGCGAGTTCTGTACGGCCAGCAGGATTTACTGTCAGCG
>QHXA01000682.1:0-2533 GCA_003222755.1 Acidobacteriota bacterium | reverse complement strand
TGTCCTTCACGCACTGAAAGCATCCGAACCAAAGGGAGGTCGCGATGATTAGAAAACTGTTTGGGTTGATTGTGATTCTTCTTGCTGCCGGAACGGCCGTGTATGCGCACCACTCGTTCGCGGCCGAGTTCGATAACAAGAAGCCGGTGAAGGTCACCGGCAAAATCGTCAAGGTGGAATGGATGAATCCGCACATCTGGATTTACATTGACGGAAAGGACGAGATCAGCGGTCGAAGCGCCGTTTGGGGCTTCTCTGCGGGTCCGCCGGCGACTTTAGCGCGACGAGGAATCAATCGGGATTTCCTGAAGGCGGGTGATACCGTGAAGGTCGATGGATTCCTGGCAAAAGACGGCTCGCCCAACGGTTCTGGCGGACAGATCACGTTCCCCGACGGCCGTTCGGTGTTCACAGCCTCGGCTGAGGACGCAGTTCCCAATACCAAAAAGTAGGAGGCGCGATGAACAAGAATTTCCTTCTTTGGGTTACCGGCGTGATCAGCTTAGCCGCCCTGGTGATCTCCCTTTCGGCGCAGGCGACAAAGCCGGTTCCCCGTCTGCCGAACGGGAAACCTGACTTTACCGGTGTTTGGGATCATCCTCGTGTTGGCGACATCTCGAAGGACGTCAGCGGCAAGTGCGCGGGTGAAACGCCAGGCTGCAAAAACACCGGGGCGGGCGAACTGCCGTTCACACCTCTCGGAAAGGCCGAAAACGAGAAAAAAGACAAATTTGATTACGGCTCTCGTTGTTTGCCCTGGGGCTATGTCCGCTCATACGGCACGCCGTACCCGCACGCTTACACTTCTCATCCAGACCGGCTGGTGATCATGTGGGAGCAAGACAACGCGTTTCACGTGGTGCCAACGGACGGGCGTCCGCTGCCAAAGAATCCGGATCCGTCGTGGAGAGGGACATCGGTCGGGCACTGGGAGGGCGATACCCTCGTTATCGAAACAGTCGGCTTCAACGGGAGGACGTGGCTTGATACAGCTGAACATCCTCACAGCGATCAGTTGAAAGTCACCGAACGCATGGCGCGGACCGACTACGACCACATCAATTACGAAGTGGTGATGGAGGATCCCAAGTTCTATTCCAAACCGATGAAGAATGTCCGCACGTTTGTGCTCATGAAACCGGGACAGGAACTTTACGAGTACTCGTGCAGCGAAAATAACCGATGCGAAGGCGGCCATTGCACTCCGTCGGACGTCCAGAAATAGACTCGCAGTTATTCGTGACGTAGTACCACCGAAGGATCAACTCGCGCCGCACGCCGGGCTGGCAAGTAGCTGGCGGTAAGCGTTACAACTGCCGATCAATACGAACGTCTTCGTAGATGTCAACGAAACCATTCGTAGTTTGTCAGACTGTAGGGCTATTTTTTGCCGTAGTTTTGTTTGGCTGCGGCGTCCATGAGACTTTGGGTTTCCAGACCGGAGCAATTCAAATCCATGATTTGGTCGAAGGGGGCGAGCGTTAGGGTCTGTTTCGGAACAGTCCAGGGACCTGTCAGGACCATGGGGTCTTCCACGGTGGCTTCGATCTCGAGCGTGTTGGCATCTACGCGGCGATAGCGCTCGACGATATGCAAGGCATCCTAATGGAACGAGACTCTGCCTTCCGCAAACATCCAGGGCACATCGCTGAAATTCGTGGTATCGACAACCAGCGTATCGCCTTCCCAATGTCCCACGGAGTCGCCGCGATAAGAGGGAGGTACATCGTCACGATGTGCTCGCCCATCGGTAGGAACGAGCTTGAAGCCATGGTATGTCTCCGTCAGCATGACGACGAACTTTGGAGTCTGGACGATCTGTCCGACAGCGCCGACGCTGAATAGACTCACGTTCAAAGTGCCGAATGAGGTAGGAATGCACCTCAGCGATGGGTCGTCCTTGTCGCCTAATGTTTTCGCCTTCTCCAGGGCCCATGGTTGATACAAGCTGGTAAACGATGGAGGCGGCGCTCCACGTCCGCCGCCGCGCGCCCCTGCAGGTGAACCGCCGAGCGCACCAGGTGTACCGGGTGCCGGCCGACCGCCAATATCGCTGCCGCGCCACCAGACGCCGGACAGATCGGGATGTCCATCCGCCATACGGGGGACGGCTCCGGCGGCGGAGGTGTTCACTTGAGCCGGTGTTCCGGCAGTTCCTCTTTGTGCGGCTAGCACCGGCGTCAGCATTGCGGCGGTGACTATTGACGTGATCAAAAGGCGCTTCATGTCTGATACCTCCCGTAAAACGGCCGTTTCGCTGTCCAATAGTTAACCGCCAGTTACCGCGTTTCCGATCCGACCTGGGACCCGAATGCGCCATAAACCTTTCCATCAGCCGTAATGAGTTCTCCCAACATGCCCATTTTTTGCGACATGTCCCTGGCGCGAATACCTTTGACCGTCACCTCGGCGCCAGCCTTGATAATGCCCGGTTTGAAGCCATTGCGAATCATTCCGCTGGGCGTGCCGGCTTCGAAGGCCCACTTCTCCACTTTGCCCGTCGCATCGCGCACATCGAGAAAGAACCACGAAT
>QHXA01000681.1:5605-5972 GCA_003222755.1 Acidobacteriota bacterium | reverse complement strand
TGTTTATCCACTCGCCATTTGCCACGCGGAACCGAACTGGCGCCCGGCCGGACAAACCGACTAGGGCGGGCGTTTCTACTTCGAACGAGAGCGATGCGTAATCACCTGTACGGTAACGGAGCAACGGCAGACAGAAATTGAATCCACCGGTAAGTGTGATCTCGCCTCTTTCCCCGACGTTCAGCGGATGTCCTGCACTATCGAGAATTTCGATATAGAGCATCGGTTGCAGCAACACATGCCCCGCTGCTGCCGAATCGAAAACGGCGACAGGGCCTGCCTCGTTTAGCGAATACACATCGAGCACCGGACAGTCGAAACGTTCCTCGAGACGGCGCCTCAATCCACGCGATAAAAGCATGGAAAC
>QHXA01000681.1:3785-5499 GCA_003222755.1 Acidobacteriota bacterium | reverse complement strand
TAGACTTCTGGCGCCAAGGCGTCGAGATACCGCGCCCGGTCATCGGGATCGCGCCAATCGTAAGGCTGTAAATTGATCTTGGCGAACCCCGATTCGTCCATCATGGGCGTGACCGACACATAGGTGAAACACTTGCGTTGATGCCCGAGCAATACGACTCCCACTTGTCCTCGCCCATGCCTGAGCTCGATGCCGAACCTCTGCAATGCTTTTTTGTGGAAAGCGAGATAGCGCGCCGCCACCATGGGATGCGATGCGATGAGCAGCGGATGGCCGGACGTTCCGGTCGTACGGAAGTTGATGAGCCGATCCAATTCGACGGAATCCGGAACGAAGCGAGTGATATCGGCAGCAAAATCGACGCGCGAAACTGTTGGTATGTCTTCAAAACGAGCCGGTGGCGACCCCAGGCTTCGATAAAATGGAACATCCTCAAACGTTCGCGCGACGAAACCGCTAACCCAGGATGGCACGTTTCCGCGCGGCCAACCTACGGAAGCTTCGAGGACTTCTCGCTCAAAAACACGTAAGGCCTCGATATCTGCCGCCGTCAGCCGATTCCCGCTCTGGTTGCGATAAATGGGGGCCGCGGGGTGTTCACGCATGAATTCGATCATGCGCCGGCCCGCTTCGGTAAGCGTAGGATAACGGTCTTGATCGGTGACGAGATCGCTCATTCGCGTGTCCACTTGTCGGCCGATTCCTCGGCGGCCTTCTTCGCCAGCGCTTCGCGGATTGCACGTGCGCGCCTCTCTGCAGCGCGACTTGCCTCGAGCAGGCGGCGGCGCTCGGTCATACTCAAGCTGGACAGCCGATCTGTTGCCTGCGCCACCGTCTCACCGGCAGGACGATAGTTGAGACGCGCTAATACGACGCGCGCGAGCTCTTCGCGCCGGTCGGCGTCGTTCACGAACTTGAGCGCGGGCGTGGCCGCCGCCAGCTCCGCAACGGTTTCGTCGAGCACGCGCAGTGCGTCTGCCTGGGGTATTTTTGCCGCCAGGAACCAGTCGTCCGCGAGTAGCCACACCGCGATCATTGCAAGCGAAAGCCGATTGCGATCCGTCTTGGCGTCGATTCCGTAAAAGCGCATCAATGCGGAACCCTTCGCCCGGGCGCCATATTGCGACAAAAGATCGTTCACTAATGCAGGAACAAATACGCGGCCGGCTGCGCCGATCCGCGGTTCATCGAGGAAATCGGGCGGCGTCTCGGCAAGTCGTCGCGTTAAGCTCTCCAGGATAGGGCCTTGTTGTTCCATCGCTTACTACACGGTGAACTTGGCAAAAACGTGCGTAGAAGGACAGTCGCTACAGACCAACGGCGGCCTGCGGACACGAGCGGCGGCGAAGCGCTTTGGCAAAGAAAGCAAGTCGTCGACAGAGCGAATGCCGTCCAGCGACAAATCAAAATCATCTGGTGTAAAACTGCACGGCGCGATATGGCCGCGTTCATCGATGAAGAGGAAACTCTCGCCGGGAGCACAATCGGTCACCGCAACAGGGATGTTGCGGGCGGTCGCATTTATCCTTTCAAGATAACGCTCGTTTGCGCATAACCGTACGCCTCGGCGAGAAAGCCTCGAGCGCAGCGCTGGAACTATCACAGAGAGAGTTGCCACATGTTGCGGCTGTAAACGATGCGCAGAAAAAAAGCCAGGCCGATCGCGTCCACCCAGTTGATTGAAGGTGATTTCATCGAATCCCCATTCGGCGAG
>QHXA01000681.1:903-3697 GCA_003222755.1 Acidobacteriota bacterium | reverse complement strand
GCCCACCGCTTGCCGCAGCTGCTGCCAGCCGCCCGGCCATCCTCTCATCGTCTCGTGGAATTCAGCCGGGCCGTCGACGCTCACGGTTAGCTCGGAAAACGATTCGAGTATGTCGCGCTGGACGCGCTCGAGGTGAAGCGTCGTGCCGTTTGTCGTTGCGCTGACTTCGATCTGAAATGCGGCACGCAACGCGCGCGAAACTTCAAACACGCGAGGCCAAAGCAGCGGTTCACCGCCAAGCCAGCTCAAGAGTATCCGTTCGCCCGTCCTCTGCCGATACTCGCCGAGCACTCGGCAAAAGCCGTCCACCATCCGTTGATCGATGTCGCGCCGTGTGCCCGGGAGCGTACGGTCATAGGCGCAGAAAGGGCATGAGAGATTGCAACGTTCTGTGACGCGCCAGACAATGATCACGAACGAGCCTCCGGACGCGTGACCTTCTCATTTATTGCGTAATGACGCCGGCTGAACGCGCGTGCGAATTCAAGTAAGTCTTCGAACTTCGCAATGGCGTATATTTCCCAGCCTTGTTCACGGCGCGCCCGATTCAAGTTCGCGGCTACCGGCGACATCCGGCCAGCGTGTTGATCAGCCCACGACATCGGCAGATTCAGTGCCATGGTGCCGCCCGCGCGCCCCGCCGCCAGCGCTTTGGCGGAGATGTCCCATCCACTGTTGCCGCGTTCGTCGCGGTCGAACATGGTGGTTATTCCGTCGTCGGAAATCATCAGAATGTGAACTGGGCGCGCGTTCACGCCTCTGGCTGCATACGTCTCCCGCAGCTGATGGATCGGGAAACACGTCGCCCCACCGTAGAAGCCCGTGAGGACTTTCAGTATTTTGTCTTCATCGCGAACAAACCCGCTGGTGTCCGTGACTTGGCCCTTGCCGCTCCATAACGTGACCTGCACTTTCGAGCCGACTCGCAGCGCGGACAGCGCAATGATTGCGCCTGCCAACGCGAGATAAGAAGTCTGCTGCTGCGGGTTTGGCATCGAGCCAGAGCTGTCGACGTACATGTCTAGATCGACGGGCATCCGGTCCGGCGTTCGGCCCGGTTCGCGACCGTACAATCGTCGCACAGTAGTCAGTCCGGGGATAGGTCGGGGCGACTGCATCAACGTTTGTAGCCAATCCAGGTCATCAAATGGATCGCCAATGTCCCAAGGCTCCAATCCTTCCATTTGAGGTTCGTGCGATTCCGGCACCACGCGGGTCGGGAATCGAACGAGGTGAGGTAAGGCGCGCTCGCGATAATAACGAACAGCGATATCATGATCCGGCAGTTTGATCCCGGCAGCTTTTAGTATCTCGCCGTATTCGAAGGGTTCCCGCGCTTGGCCGGAAGAGTTCGAGGACTTCTTCTGCTCGACGGGTTTCGAATCAGTGGTTTCATCGTCCAGCCCGGAGATATTTGGATCTTCCGATGGGTGGATAGCGCCTTCAATTTCGTCGTTCTCAATGTCCTGCGCGCCCGAGGGTTCGCAGCCTTCGGCGGCATCCTTGGTGTCATGCAAATAATTGAGGACCTTTTTACTTTCAGTGTCCTCGACCAGGTACGGCAACAGAAGCGTGGCGAATTTGCCGGCGCTGCTCAACCAGTCGTTGGCATAAACGCGGATCAGGCGTGCGCCCAACCAGGCATCAGTATCGATACGCGCATCAGCATGGCTGGCGCCAAGCGCACCCTTGTCCAGCTTCCACAAGTTTTCATAAATCCGCATGTAAAGCGTCCACACGCTGGTTTGCTTTGCGTCGCCTTTGCCCGAAGCTTCCGCCAGTCGCTTATATATATCCGCCATGCGCAAGTTGGACCGGCGCTGCAGACGATCATTGATGTACAGATCGGTATAGAGATTAGCGACCATCGGCGCATGCCGCTCGAGCGTTGGTAACGCGCGCCGGATTCGGGCAAGCAATCTGAATTGATCCGTAGCGTTGCCCGGCGCGAGCACATGATGGCCAATTTCATGCGCGAGGATTTCAACAGCGTAATCCTCGAGTCCGAGCTCGTACACCGATTCGAGATCGACGACGACGCTTTGATCGAAGAGACGGATCATCGCGAAACTGCCGCTCAGGCCTTCCTGCGCGGCATCCACTCGACTCTCACACAATCGGGCATCGCGCAATCGAGTGAACTTGCTCCATGCCGCGAGCGCTTGGGGCCAAGCTGCGCGCCAACGCTCGATCAGCGTCGCGCGGTCAGCACGGAATTTCGTGTCTCGTAGAACGCTCATTGCAGAGGCAGCAATCGTATAGCGAAGGTGTATAGAGACGTCACCGCTACCGTATGTTCGTTGCAAGTCACGACAAGGCCGTCCTCAGGTAGATCCAGGTCCACTTCACGCCCATCCAACAAAAGCTTTGATCCCTTAAGCGAGGGCGCTTTCATGCGTAGGTCTACATTGGACTGCTCGAATTCTTGCGCTGTAGCCGGATGCAGCACCGCACCATATGCATCAGCGATTAAGTAACTGAATCGATCAGCACTCTTTACATAAAAGCCATCGGCGTTGGCGCGAACCTCGGGTGGCCTCACAAATATGCCCCCGAAACCCGTGAACCGCCCAATCTCGATGCCTGTTCGTAACTCCGCTTTTTTTTCAATGTCCGGCACCCACCACGGGTCGGCCAGGAAATTGGTACGCACCGTCGTCCACTCGGCATCTGCGCTTGCCCCCACAGCCGCCAGCGCGGCGTTTTTAGGCAACTGATCCGCAGCGCGAATGGCGCCCAACCGAAAGTGCGCGAGCCCACACCGCCACGCTGTGATTTGACCCAACGCTCGGAC
>QHXA01000681.1:0-892 GCA_003222755.1 Acidobacteriota bacterium | reverse complement strand
ATAGGTCATCTCGTGTACCCATTGATCGGCGCCTGCGTTCGGGGTTTTGGCGATATTCACCACAGCGTTGGTGAATGCGCCGAGCATTTCCACCGGTTGCTCTGAGATCAAACGCGCATACTTCGGTGCAAGTACTTGCCACACGCGATCAACAAAGTCGTTGCGGGCGCCCGGGCCGGCAAGCGCCTGACCCACCAGCGCTAGCGCCAGGTCGTACGCCACGATCGTTACTCCCGCCACACGCTCCGGAGCGACTTCGGCGACCGAACACACGACCGCGTCTACGCTAGTGCACAAAAAAACTGTGAAGGCCGCCGTATCGAACGCCGAGTAGCGATGTTTCGCCTCGACGACGCGCGCATTGAATTGCGGCCGGCCGGCGGCAAGTACTCGCGCCAAAGGATCCGAGATAGCCATTTAGTTATTGTGAGCGCAGCCAGTGCAGATAATTCGTGTAGCGCTGATGAAGGTATTTAAGTTTGAGCAAGTCATCATACAGGTGACCGTACAGTTTCCGTCCCTTCACCAACTCACCGATCGAGCGCTCGATATTGGAGAGGCGTGAGCGGGTTTCGCGCTCGCTTAGACCATCCAATCCCTTGCCAAACTCTGCAGAGCGCGCCCCGACTACATCGTTGCGATCGAGATCAAGACGGTTGTACTCGTCGTTGGCGAGATCAAACAATCGGCGCAGCCAGCTTAGGCGATCGGTCCGATACGCTGCATTCTCCGGAAGACTGAAGAACGGCGCGTCCAGATCAGGTTGCAATTTATCGTGCAATACGAATGGGAGAATCTGACGCAGGTCTTCGAGGTCGACAGTCCGGTTACCCCGAAAGTAGGAGAGCGCTTTAGCAAATATGAGCAACGTCATCAGATTCCGCACCGACAA
>QHXA01000100.1 GCA_003222755.1 Acidobacteriota bacterium | reverse complement strand
TCAACTGTAGCGGCGGTCATAGACCGCCCCTACAGTTCGGCTAAGCTGGTAATATGCGCGTCCTTGTAACAGCGGATTATCGGACGCTAAGCCAGACTGCTGCAGAGCTCGTGATTAAAGCTGTGCGAGCGAAAGCCGACCTCACGCTTGGTCTGCCGACGGGCAGTACGCCATTGGGCATGTACGAAGAGCTTGTGACGACGTATCGACATCAGCATCTCGATTTCTCGCAGTTGCGCACGTTCAATCTTGATGAATACCTGGGGCTCTCGCAGGATCATCCGAAGAGCTACCACACGTATATGCGGCTGCATTTCTTCGAGTACGTGAACGTCTCGACCGCAAACATCCACATTCCGGATGGAAGTCCCGGAATCGACGTTGATGCCGAAAGCGCGCGGTACGAAACAGCTATTCAACAGGCGGGCGGCATCGATCTGTTGATCGTGGGTATCGGCGCCAATGGTCACATCGCATTCAATGAACCCGGATCCGCGTTTGAGTCGCGAACGCGCGCGGTGGATCTTGCGCCCGAGACGATTGCCAATGCGCGTCAACATTTCCGTACCGAAGCGGTGCCGCTAAGGGCGATCACGATGGGTATCGGCACCATACTTGAGGCTCGTCGAATTCTGCTGCTCGCAGCAGGCGCTTCAAAAGCCGGCGCGGTCGAAAGAGCGCTGCGAGGACCAGTATCGCAATCGGTGCCGGCGTCTGCGCTGCAGCTCCATCCTCACGTCATTGCCATTCTGGATGAAGCGGCAAGCCGGTAGGCCCTATTCATTGTTCATTGTTCAGTGTTCAGCCTCCGTCCCCCGGATCCTCATCCGACCCAGAGAGCGGTGTATCGTCATCGAGGTTATTCAGGTAGCCCAGCGGCAATGCGACTCTTTGTGTGCCGGTCGCTTTACCGCGGACGACACGCATCGCGGAGGGCGGAAACGGCTGGGAACGATTGACATCGCGGAACAGATCCTCCAGTTGCGCGAAGGTTTCAACACGCATCAAAGCGGCACGGGCCTCGGAACTGATCCGAAACCCTTTGGTGTACCAGGATGCGTGCCGGCGAAATGAATGCATAGCGAATCGTTCACCGAACCAGTCCACGAGTTTACGTGCGTGATCTAACATGATGTCGAGGACTTCACCGAACTGCGGCGGATCGGCCGGCTCGCGTCCATTAAACACGTCAGTGAGATCCCGGAACAGCCAAGGACGCCCGAGACAGCCGCGGCCGACGATCACACCATCGCAACCGGTTTCCCGCATCATTCGAAGCGCGTCCTCGGCTTCCCAAATGTCGCCATTTCCAAGAACTGGAATGTTGATCGATTGCTTGAGCTCCGCTATAGCTTGCCGATCCGCGTGGCCATGGTAAAGCTGAGCGGCTGTCCGCGCGTGGAGTCCGACAGCTGCGCATCCTTCGTCTTGGGCGACGCATCCCGCCGTTATGAAAGTCAGGTAGTCCTTATTGATTCCCATTCGAAACTTGATCGTCACCGGAACATGCTCGGCATTGCTCACCGCCGCGCGAACGATCCTGCGCAACAAATTCGGCTTCAGCGGAATGGCGGCGCCCCCGCCTTTTCGCGTGACCTTCGGAACCGGGCAACCGAAGTTCATATCGAGATGATCGACGCGGCCTTCGTTGACGAGACGCTTCACGGCTTCGGCAACGTAATAAGGATCGGTCCCGTATAGCTGAAGGCTTCGCGGAGACTCATTTGGACCAAAGTCGGCCAGTTTCAGTGTCTTCTCCCGGCCATCCACGAGCGGACGCGCGTTGATCATTTCACTGACGTAAAGTCCCGCACCAAAATGCCTGCAGACTGCGCGGAAAGGATAGTTCGTCACACCTGCCATGGGGGCCAACACCACCGGCGGCCAGACGTTCATAAGCCCGATTCTCACCGCCGTGAATTCTCCCGGCCTGGCGAAGTTCACGTCCCGGTTAATCGTGCTGCGGTAAATCGAATGCATTAAGCTTATGTTACCAATGTAGCCGCGGGTCGGGCCGCGGAATCCTAATTGCCAATAAAACAGGACAAGAGGTGTAACGACATGGCAAGGCTTTATATCGGTAATCTTCCCCATCTGACTGCCGAATATGAACTTCAAGCGTGGATCGAATCGCATGGCTTCAAAGTGGACTCGGTGCAGGTGATTAAAGACCTCGATACAGGAGCATCACGCGGATTCGGATTTGCGGAATTGCCGGAAGTGGTCGACGCTCAGGAAGCGGTAAGTGCACTCAACGGCCAAAAAATGGAAGGGCACAACCTCCGAGTCAGTGAAGCAAGACCACTCCAGTTCAAAATGGAAGGCCGCCAGCTTGGCGGTACGCGCACACCAAAAAAAAGAGCCTCTTAGAGCCGGCCGGAATTGATGAGTTTGTAACAGCGGCAGGCCGCCCTTTCCAGCCCTTTACGGGACCGAATCCTAATCGATCCCGGCGTGTACTGGATCAGGCCGGCGGACTGCAAAGCAGCCGCCGCAACCGAGATCGTCGCGCGCCGAGTCCCTAAAATGGCTGCGATGCCGTCCTGCGTGAACTTCAGATCGTCCGTGCGCGAGCGATCGTGAATCATCAGCAACCACCGGCAAAGACGCTGTTCTATTGGATGGCTGTTATTGCAAATTCCGAGATACGAAATTTGCATGAGCAAGTGGTCCAGATAGCCAATGATCGCATCATGAAACGCCGAGCATCTTTGAAAATTTCGCCGGAACACAGCAGCCTTTGCAACAAGGGCGTTACCGGATACCTGAACTACGCCGCGAAACGGTTTGGTTCTTCCCAAAATTCCAGAAACTCCCGCTAACCCTTCACTGCCCACGGCCCAGACTTCAAGACTTCCGCCTTCCCCCGTATCTCCGATGAATGAAATGACGGAGTTGATCGGAAAGTAAACATTCGTTGACGGGGTGTCTGGTTCGAACAGCAGTGTGCCCTTGGAGAGATCAATGTCCCTCAATTCCGGCGAAATCGAGGCCAATTCGCTGGAGGGCAGGCTCTGAAGTATAGAATTCGGGTACCGTCTCCGACGCACCATGTACTACTACTAAACTGTTTTTTAAAAACCATATCACACACCGACTACATACTCGAATGTGCCGAAATGGTTTCGTAGCACTCGCAGCTGGCGCTCTCGAGATACTTCCGATCCAAAATACGTATAACGCCACGGTTGTACCGAATTGCTCCCTTTTTCTGCAAGGCGCTGGCTGTAACCGAAACGGATGCTCTTCGAGTTCCGAGACTCCTGGCCAGGGCCTCGTGTGTGATCGGAACTTCGTCGGAAATCGAACGATCGTGCGCCATGAGCAGCCATCGGCAAAACCGTTCCTCGACGGAATGAAATTTATTACAAACGGCGGTTTGGGCGATTTGCACGAGTAGCGCGTTCATGTAGTGAATGAGGAGACGATGCAACGTGTCACAACGCCTGAACTCCCTTCGCAATACATCGCGCCTGATGCGGTAAGCGCGGCCTGGTAGCTGGACCACCGCGCGGAATGCCGTTGAATCCGCGAACATGGCTCCGACTCCGGCAACACCTTCGGTTCCGATCACGCACAGCTCCAGCGTTTCCCCGGCGGCGGTGTCCGAGAAATATGAGATCGTCGCTCCCTCGGGAAAGTAGAGTTCGTTGATCGATTCTCCCGCCTCGTACACGACTGCGCCTCCAGGCAAGTCGACAAGCTTCAGGTGTGGCGCGATCAGTCGATGTTCTTTTTGCGGTAACGCTAGGAGGATCCGGTTGTTCATGGCGAACGCGGGGCCGGTGCGCACTGTAACCAAACTAGAGAGGCGCAGTCGGTACGCTGCCGTACACGTGCGAGAAATTGTCAATGCTGGCTTGCAACTAAGACACGAATTGTGCGGGTAAACTCGTCGATATTCACGATTGGTTTCGACGCGTACTCATCAAAACCGGCAGCCAGGTATTTTTCGCGGTCTCCTGACATCGCGTTCGCAGTGAGGGCCAGAACGGGAACGTTTCCTAGACGGACATCTTCCCGGACCCGCGTCAGGACCTCCAAGCCGTCCATCCCGGGCAGCCAAATATCCATAATGATCAGATCGGGAGCGTCCTGCGAGAGGTGGCGCAACGCCTCTTCACCATTGCTATAACGCAAGATCTTGAATTCGTCGCGCAGCATGTAATAGAGCACGTCGCGACTATCTTCCGCGTCTTCAATGATGGCAATCTTACGCATAGCTCGTGGAGAAACGATCAAAGGTACCGCAAACGGGCAAAAGAGTCTGTACGGAACCGTACTTGACAAACTCTGGAACGCTACGAAGCTTGAAGGCGGCGAATACCGTCACGAAGGATGCTGTAGCATTCGCATGCCATGGCCTCCAGACCTGCAGCGTCGAGAATCGTAAGCTGGCCACGGCTGATCCTGATGAGGCCGGCACGCTGGAGCAATCCCGCAGCTACGGTAACACTGGCTCGCCTGGTTCCCAGCAATCGGGCGATAACGTCGTGCGTGAGCAGCAGTACATCACTGCAGACCGCGTCGCGCGCGACGAGCAGCCATCGGCACAAGCGCTCTTGCAGGGTGTGGTAGCAGTTGCAAATGCTCGATTGCGCGATTTGAATGATAAACGCGTTGGTATATTTCAACAGCAGGTCGCGCAGAAATGGATTGCGGCGAAATTCCACGTACAGCCTCTGGGCGTGAATGCGGAACGCGTCGCCGTCCATCTGCACAATGGCGCGGTATGGCGTGACGCCGCCGAGAATTGCCGGGACGCCGACCATGCCCTCATGTCCGATCAAACCGATCTCGACAGTCGAACCGTCGGAATTCGTCGATACCAGCGACACCAGCGCATTGTTCAAGAAGTAGACGTGTTCAATGTTCTCGTCTGGTTCGTACAGTACCGTACCCTTCGGCAATACTACTGGTTCCAAACTCTCCAACCAATACCTGGAACTTGTCGGGAGCGAAGCGAGGATTTTGTTCAGGTTTTCCAACGGAATTTCTCCGTATTTTCTCGGTCCCATTCAACCGCCTCAATACGTCCATAGTCGGTTGTGCAATCACCCTGCCAAAATCGTGGCCGTGAGGGAATATAGTAGCCGCATGTTCGAGGTGTTCCGTACTCGCAAGATGGCCCAAATACTACTGCTCGGATTCTCGTCCGGCCTGCCTCTTTACCTAACGAGCCGCACGCTTCAGGCATGGATGACGATGACAGGCGTGAACCTCACGGCCATCTGGCTTTTCAGCCTGGCGAGCTTGCCCTATTCGCTGAAGTTCTTGTGGTCGCCTGTGATCGATCGTTTCTGTTTTCCTTTTCTCGGCCGCCGCAAGGGATGGCTATTCGTGACCCAAGTTGCTCTCGCGGTCGCAATTGCCGCCATGGCGTTCGCGCGCCCAGCTCACGCTCTTCAACTGGTCGCGTTCAACGCGCTATTAATTGCGTTTTTCAGCGCCACGCAAGACATCACCGTCGACGCATACACGACTGATATATCCGATGCTTCCGAAGTGGGCGCTGCATCCGGCGCAAAGGTTCTCGGCTATCGCGTGGCCATGATTGCGACTGGCGCCGGTGCGCTGGTACTTGCCGACTTCATTTCCTGGCAGACGGTGTATCTCATATTGGGTTTGCTCATGCTAATCGTGGCTCTGGCGTGTACCCGCGTGGCTGAGCCGCTCTTGATCGACCGGCCGCCATTCTCGATGCGCGAAGCGATACGCATGCCGCTTCTTGACTTTTTTGACCGATCAGGTACAACTCGGGCCGCATGCATCCTCGCCTTCATCGTCCTGTACCGGATGGGCGATTCGATGATCAACGGCATGACAACTTCATTTCTCATTCAGGCTGGATTCAGCCAGACAGACATCGGTCTGGTGCAGGGCGGTGTCGGGTTATTTGCTACCATTGCGGGCGTGTTGGCGGGCGGAGCGGTGATGGCCCGCATCGGCATCAACCGATCGCTTTGGGTTTTCGGCGTTCTTCAGGCCACGAGTAATTTTGCCTATCTGTTTCTTGCCTACGCCGGAAAGAAATATCCCGTCATGATTGCCGCAATCATTATCGAGAATATTTGTTACGGGCTCGCTACAGCTGCTTTGGTCGGCTTCATCATGAGCCTGTGCAACCCACGATTCTCGGCTACTCAATACGCTTTACTGTCGAGTTTAACCGCTGTCGGAAGAGATCTCGTGGCGGCGCCCTCGGGCTCAATTGCAGAACTTGTGGGATGGCCGGCCTTTTTTGTGATCAGCGTGCTCGCCGCGGCGCCTGGAATGATGCTGCTGCCGGTTTTTGCGCCATGGAGGGAGGAGAGGAAAATCGCAGAAAAGTTTCAGTCAAGTCTGTAGTCGCGTGGGAGCTGTGAAAAAAAGGGTCAGACCCCTCCCACGCAACGGTAATCCATTGTGCTCATTCACGTCGTGCTGAGCGAGAGGGGTCTGACCCCATTTTTTTCACAGCTCCCACGCGACTACAGACTCAATACGGAACCTTATTCAGAATCCCCCAGTAGATTCCCAATTCTGAAACGGCGTGAACGAAATTGCTGAAGTCGACGGGCTTCACGATGTAGCTGTTCACCCCCAGGTTATATGTGTCCAACACATCGCGTTCTTCCTGTGATGAAGTCAGCATCACGACGGGGATGTGCTTGGTCCGTTGATCGGCTTTGATGCGTCTCAAAACCTCAATGCCATCGACTTTCGGAAGTTTCAAATCCAGCAGGACCACTTTCGGACAATGCTCAATTTTGCGGTGGGCGAAGGCTCCTGTCGCGAAAATAAATTCCAGCGCCTCGGCACCGTCCTTCACGACGAACACCTTGCTTGCCAGATTCTGCTTCTGTAGCGCCCTCAGCGTCAGCTCAACATCGTTAGGATTGTCCTCCACCAGGAGGATCTCCACGTCCTCTAGTGCCGTCATAATCGCACCCTTGGTACTGTAGGAGCGGTCTGTTTTTACTGCTGCGCGCTGTCGCGCTTGCGCTTCGCGGACCGCCATGGGCGCCCATAGAGCGCCCCTACAGTTAAAGCGGTGATTTGTTCAGTACGAGCCAATACGTGGCGAGATCGCCAACAGCTTTATAAAACTTCTCGAACTCCACGGGCTTCACAATATAGCTGTTCACTCCTAGTTTGTAGCACTGCGAGATATCTCGCTCCTCCTGTGACGAGGTCAAAACGACAACGGGAACGGACCGCAAGCGATCGTCGGCGCGCACACGACGCAGCACCTCAATTCCGTCGATCTTCGGTAGCTTCAAATCGAGGAAGATCACTTTCGGTTTCGGCCGATTACTGAATAAGTACTCGAGAGCTTCGGCGCCGTCACGAACAGTCGCCAGCCCCACGTCAAGGTTGGTTTTCTTGAGGGCGCGTTGGGTCAACTCGGCATCATTGGGGTTGTCTTCAACGAGCAAGATTTCGACTGTTTCAGGTTCGCTCATCGATCAAGCCTTCGGCAGGGAGAAGTAGAACGTGGCGCCCTCGTTGACTTTTCCTTCGGCCCACACTTTGCCGCCGTGGCGCAGTACGATGCGCTGAACCAATGCCAGCCCGACGCCGGCGCCTTCGAACTCGTCAACACTGTGCAAACGCTGAAACACGCCGAACAATTTCGGGCTGTATTGCATGTCGAAGCCAACGCCATTGTCGTGAACATAATACGTGTGCTGATTTCCACTGTCCTGGAACCCGATCTCGATGGTTGGGTTCTGTTTCGGCCGGGTGAATTTGAACGCATTCGAGATCAAATTGTAAAAGACCTGCCGGATCATGTTCCGATCTCCGAACGCCGGTGGTAACGCCTGAAGCTCGATCAGCACCGATCGCTCCTTATTCGCGGCTTGAAGTTCATCGAACGCGCTCTTTGCGAGTTCTTCCATGTTGATATCCACTTGGTCCAGAGGCTGCCGCCCGAGATGAGAAAATGTCAGAAGCCCATTGATAAGCTCGCTGATGCTGCGTGCATTGGTGCGGATGATATTCAGCAGCCGCTTGCCTTCGGCGTCCAGCTTGTTCGGATACTCCTCCACCAACACGCGCGAGAATCCGTCAATGGCGCGAAGCGGCCCTCGCATATCGTCGGAAATGGAGTACGTGAAGGCTTCCAGCTCTTTGACCATCATTTCGAGTTGCGCCGTGCGTTCTTTGACGCGTTCCTCCAACTCGATATTCAAGCGCTGGATCTCTTCAGTCTTTGCCTGGACTTCTGTCAGCGCATTTTGGGCGTCGCTGTACAAGCGTGCGTTATCAATCCCGAGGGCCGCGCGGCGCGCCAATTCTACGGCAAAGTTCAGATCGCTATCTGTGTATCGGCGCGCGGGATTCTCCGAAGCAAACGTAATGGCGCCTAATGTCCGGCCGCGCGCAACAAGCGGCACGACCATAGCCGACGCGAGCCCGAGTTCTTGCAGGATTTTGAAATGCTCAGCATCTTGAGCGAGAGCGATGAGCATGGAATCGGGAATATCGGTGTAGATTTTTGCCTTGCCGGTTCGCATCACGTGCGCGACGCCGTGCGGCGCCGCGGCCTTCGCCGAAAACCGTTTCTGGAATTCGCGCGCCCATTCGGCCCGCTGCGGATCGCGATGCACCAGTGCTACACGGTGAAAACCTTCGTTGTCATCGACGACATCGACGGCGCACCAATCGGCGAGCCGGTTGACTGCAAGCTTCGCCACCGTCATCAGGTTGGTGTGGTAATCGAGCGATGATGCCAATACGGTACTCGCTTCGGCAAGGAAGGCGAGCTTCTCCGAATTGGTTTCGGCTTCGGATCGTGCGACTCTTTCGTAGATCAGCAGTTTATCGCGCTCTTCTTCCGCTCGCGTGCGCTTGATGAAATCGCCGACTTGCCGCCCGAGAGCATCGAACATCTGCAGCATCTCATCGTCAGGCTGAACGACCTGGCGGTTATAAAATGCCATCACGCACGAGACGTAATTGCCCACTCGTATTGGGAATGCGAACGCGCCGTGCAGTCCGACCCGCTCCGCAATAGGGGCCCGGGGAAAATTCTTGTCCTCGACGACATTGTCGACCCAGGCCGGTTGTCCGCTTGCGAGAACCCTGCCCACGAGGTCTATGCCGGGAAACAGAATCGTCTTTCGGCCTGCCTTTTCGAATTCCTCGACTTCACATGTAGGGACGTGCCAACTACCTTCAATGTGCAGCGTATTCGATTCCGCATTGACGTACCACAGTTCGCCGAGCTCCCAATCAAGGGCCTCGCATACATACTGCAGCAGCTTCGGAGTCGCCTCCGCCAGGCTCGAGGATTCCGCCAGCGCCCGCGTCACCGCAAATTGGGCGGCCAACCGGCGGTCCGTGTCTTTGCGTGGCGCGATGTCGCGAATGATGCCGGTATAGATGTGCCTGTTATTCTTGTTGTACTCACCCAGCGAAAGCTCGACTTGAACGTGCTTGCCGCTCTTGTGCAATCCGGTTACTTCGGCAACGGTTGTCTTCTTGCCCTTCTGCCGCACCTGCTCGACATACTGTTTGTATTCGGGAATGATCCGATCCAACGGCTGACCAACCATCTCGGCGGCGGTGTGGCCGAAAATCCGCTCCGCCGCGCGACTAATCGACAGTACTCGGCCCTGCTCATCGAGAGTGACAATCGCATCGCTGGCGGCTTCCTCGATGATCTCATAGCGGTCTTTTAGCTCTTCCATTTGCCTTTCTTTCTTGATAGCGACGCCGGATGAGCGCCGCATCCCCGGCAGTCAAAGACTGCCGCGAAGGTGAGGTCTCTCTCTTTTATACTTAGCCGCATTTTTATAGCAACGGATCTTCCAAACGAAATCTGGGTATCCCGTAACGCACAAACCCAACGACCGGAAGAATTTAATTGCAGGTTACTTGGGCCATTAGGCCGGGCGGCCGTAAGCAGCGCCCTTTCAAACGGGAAAAATGTCCTGTATAAGAAATATCAATGTTTGCCATGTTCAACAAGCTCGCTGCCCATCGAAATCTGCTGAAGAATCTCATTCTCCGCGACCTAAAGCATCGGTACGTCGGCTCGATCGGCGGTTTTCTCTGGTCGGTAGTGCATCCGGTTGTGCTGCTGGTCAGCTATACGTTTATATTCGGCGTAATTTTTCGGCCACAGATGGGACCTGAGTTTGGCACCGACAGCTTTGCCATATTTGTCTTCTGCGGGCTGCTTCCGTGGATGCTAT
>QHXA01000680.1 GCA_003222755.1 Acidobacteriota bacterium | reverse complement strand
ATCGCGGACTCGCTGGGATTCTCGCCGTCATTGATTCAAGGTCATCTCTCAGTAGCGATGAAAATCAGCCGGAGTGCAGTTGGTGATCCAACGCTCATCTCTTCGACGAAAACATATCTTGCACCTCCTGGGTTGTCGCAGGATCGGCACATCGAAGGACTTCCGCTCGGCACTCGCGGCGGCATGCTGGTCACGCACAACTTTCCATTGGATGGCGAATATGAATTTGCCGTGGCCGCGAGTGGCGTCGCAGGCGCCGGAGGTCGAGGTGACGGACGACTTGTTGGCGGAGGAGGCGATGGTTTCGGCGGCAACCCTGGCGCTGCCGAGTCTGCACCGACGCTCAACATCACGTTGGATAACCAGAGATTGAACGCGCCCAATCCGCGTGGCTTCCGTATTCCGATCACTGCCGGTCCTCACACCATCGGAGTGGCGCTCATCGATCGCCGCCCGTCAGCGGGTGCGGGAGTGGACGACATTTATTCCGTCTACGGCGTGCAAGGCGCAGTGAACAACGTGGTGATCAGCGGACCGTTCAATTCTGCCGGAGTCGGCCAAACGCCCGCGCGTAAAAAGATCTTCACTTGTTATCCGAAGTCGGCGAATGAGGAAAGCGGTTGCGCGCGGCAGATTTTGACGACTCTTGCACGACGCGCATTTCGGCAGTCTCCAAGTGCGGCAGAGATCGAATCTCTCGTCCAGTTTTACGAACAAAGCCGGAAGGAGGCGGATTTCGAGACCGGTATTCAGGACGCGTTGGCCCGTTTGCTGGTCGCACCTCGTTTCCTGTTCCGATTGGAGCAAGAACCCGCAGGCATCACCCCTGGCCAGGCATATAACGTGAGTGCTTCCGACCTGGCTTCGCGCTTGTCTTTTTTCTTGTGGAGCACAATTCCCGACGACGAGCTTCTGGATTTCGCTGCCAAAGGCTCGCTCACCAATCCCGCCATTCTTGAGAAGCAAGTTCGAAGGATGCTGGCAGACCCAAAATCCAACGCGCTGATGAGTAATTTTGCTGGTCAGTGGCTGTATCTACGAGACTTGGCCGGCGCGCAACCAGTGGCGCCGAACTTTGACGACAACCTTCGGTTGTCGTTCCGGAAAGAGACCGAACTGCTGTTCGAGAGCATCCTCCGCGAGGACCGAAGCATTCTCACCTTGCTGGACGCGGATTACACCTTCGTCGATGAACGGCTCGCCGTGCACTATGGGATTCCGAATATTCGTGGGAGTTATTTCCGTCGCGTGACTCTTGATCCATCAAGTCCGCGTCGAGGATTGCTTGGGCAAGGAAGTTTCCTCACCGTCAGTTCCATCGCGACGCGTACGTCTCCTGTGATCCGAGGAAAATGGGTACTCGAAAACCTGTTGGGCTCTCCTCCGCCGAATCCCCCGCCGGGCGTCGAAATAAACCTGGACGACCCTGAAGCCACGAAAGTGACTACATTGCGGCAGCGGCTGGAGAAACACCGAGCAAACGCGGTGTGTGCGTCTTGCCATCGCATGATGGATCCGATCGGCCTCGCATTGGAAAACTTTGACCTCGTTGGCACGTGGCGAGAAACAGACGGAAAACTTTCGATTGACGCGACGGGTGAACTGGTTGATGGAACGCCGCTCCATGGCATCGGCGACCTCCGCAATGCTGTGCTCAGCCGATCCGACCTGTTCGTGACGACTGCTACCGAAAAATTAATGATGTACGCGCTTGGTCGAACTCTCGAACCCTACGACATGCCGACGGTGCGGGCGATCGTCAAACGCGCGGCCAAGAATGACTACAAGTTTTCGTCGATCATTCTGGGCATTGTCGAAAGCGCGCCGTTCAAAATGAAAATGAAACAATCTGCGCAAAAATCCTAGGAGGCGGAAATGGCTTTTGTGGCAAAGAAACATCTTTCGAGAAGAACGTTTCTAAGAGGCGCCGGAGCAGCGCTAGCCTTACCACTGCTCGACTCGATGGTTCCGGCCGCGACAGCGCTCGCGCAGACCGCTGCCGCCGCAAAGACGCGGTTCGGCGCGATCTACTTTCCTCACGGCGCGACCATGTACAGTTGGACGCCAGCAAAAGAGGGAAGCGCGTTCGATTTCACGTTGATACTCCAACCCCTCGAGCCCTATCGCGATCGCATCAACATCATTAGCGATCTGGCTCATCCGGCAGCCTACGGCGGCGGATCGGCTACTGCGAACCATAATCGTTCCGCCGCAGCATTTCTCACCGGTGCTCATGCGGAAGCAGGTACTCAAGCAAAATGCGGAATGTCGCTGGATCAAGCTCTCGCGCAAAAGATCGGCCAGGAGACGCCGCTGCCTTCTATTGAAATGAAGATCGAGGACTCAACACTGAGTTGCGATGGATTGAATTGCGCCTATCGCGACACGATCTCATGGCAGAGTTCTACCTCGCCGCTTCCGATGCAAAATAACCCTCAGGTCATTTTTGAACGCCTGTTCGGCGACGGCAGTACGGACGAGCAACGACGCACGCGTCGAACGAAGTCGTTTGGTCTTTTGGATGCCGTTCTCAGCGACGCCGCTTCGCTCCGCAAGTCTCTCCCCGCTAATGATCAAAAGCGGCTGGATGCGTATTTAAATGATGTTCGAGAAATCGAGCGTAGGATCGAACGGACCGGTCAGCAATTGTCCGCTGACCTGGATATTCCTCCGACGCCGACAGGAGCACCGAAAGATTTCGAAGAACACATCAAGCTGATGTTCGATTTG
>QHXA01000712.1 GCA_003222755.1 Acidobacteriota bacterium | reverse complement strand
AACCAATTCTTCGCTACGTCCAACCAGTGCATGTTTCCGGTGAACTTGTACGCCATCACGAACAGATTCACCATGCCGGTCGTATACGACGGGTCGGACTCGTTGAAGTACATCCGCTCGCCCGTGTTGACGTTCCGGAAGACGAATGAGCCGGAATATTGATATGGACCCAGCCCGTAGTTGTCGAACCACTGCGCCATCGAGAGTAATTTGGTCTTGGCGCGGTTGTCTCCAGTGGCGCGCCAATAGCGGAAGTAGGCTTCCGACAGAATCGCGACCGAGAAGGTGTTCAGCCCGACCCAGCCCTTTGCACTCGCTCCCGGACCGAAATACGGAGTCAATTGCATATCGGTAACGTCGGTCCCGTCGATATACACGCCTTCGCTCGCGTGCCATTGGCTCTCCACGACGGTGTTGAAAATCCGGTCACGCAGGGTAGTCCACCGGCTGTCCCCTGTGACTTCGGCCAGACGTGTGGCGAGCAAGAGATGCCGGCCGGCCAGTCGGAATCCGTAGTGCATGCAGCCATTTCCAGGCACGCACAAATAGGAGGTGCCCGGACTCCACAGAAACTCGAGCTGCGCGCCCACATTGATGGCGGCCGTCACATACGCACTGTTGCCGGTCTGCTGGTAATAGGCCAATAACCCGTAACCGTAGATATGATCCCCGCCAAAACCATCCCGGTCAGAGCAGAATGTTGAATTACTGACACCGATGCACTGCGCGTACTCATCTTTAAAATACCGCGCCCATTGCACGGCGCGGTTTTGAATCACCGCGTTGCCCGACCGCAGATAGTTCATCAGGTAGGTCCAGAGGTCATCGCCCTCCGTATCACCGTGAACATCAACCGTCCACGCGCCCGATGGCGCGAAGGATCCCGGCCCGTTAATCACCTCATACGGATCCACCGTGATCGCATTGTTCGGCTCTTGACTTGGGTTCCACGTCCAGCCCCAACGTCGGTATGTTTGCTTCTCGTCATCAACTGAAGGCATCGGATAGCCACCCACTGTGCCCGACGGCCGGGGTGCTGCCGGAGGTGGAGGTGCAGACGTAGTACCGGCGGCTGCGGTATACAGGCTTGAAACTTCAGAAGCCGAAATTGTTCGATTGTAGAGCCGGACATCATCTTCGTTGCCATTGAAAGGCGTAAAAACAGACAGTTCTGAACCTAACTTGACCGGTTCAGTGTTCTGGCAGACAGGGCTGGAAATCGCTTGGACACTGTCTAGTGCATCATTGAGATAGAGTTTAAAACTAGAGCCATCATAACTCATCGTCACCAGATTCCAGGCATTCTGGGCCATTGAGCCTAAGCTGGTAAAGCTTCGATAAGTCGAACAGTCTCCGGCTTGGAAAGAATAGTGAACCTTAAGAGTATTGGGTAGGATGTATAGACCATAGTTTCTGTTACCGCCCGCAGCATTTTCTTTGGTAATCAGGGGCTGCCAGTCCGATTTAACAGCTTTGGGATACACCCATAAAGAAACAGTGAAATTGATCAAATTTAATGCAGGGCTATGAGGAATAGTGACATATTGATTCGAGCCGTTAAAGCTCAAGGCATTCCCCACTGTGCCCGCAGTAAACACCGGACCACCTACTAAACTGGCTGTGTTGTTGTTGCCAGAGGAATCGGCTGCAGTCGTGCCACCGGTTTCATCGAACTTCCACCACGCCACCGGGTCGGTAGACGCGGGAATGGCAGCCGTCGTGGTAAAACTAAAATCCGCAGAAACGCTTACATTGCCAGAGGAGTCTTTGGCTTTCACTCGATAATGGTAGGTATTCGAAGGCGAAAGGCTAGGGAGAATCTGGCCGTGAGTTGTGACCAGAGAAGAGTTAACACTAGATTGGCCATAAGCTGTCGTCGGGCCATATTCTACTTGGCTGTCAGCAGCCTTATCCGTGGCCCACGAGATGGTAGCGGAGGAGAAAGTTATCGATGACGTGGACACTCCACTGATCACAGGAGGAGTATTCGGAAGCGGAAGCGGAGTAACTCCGGAACTGGCAGAGTGTTTGTATAGCCACACCTTGTTGTAATCCAAGTACATGATCACGCCATATTCGGGAATAGGGACTGCAACTGTGTAATTTGTGGAATAAGGAAACGTAAAAAATTGCGGTATGTTGGTGCTCAGATCGGATCGATATGTCCATTGACTACCGGGACTTCTTTTTGGGTCGAGTTCCCACAATTCGTATGCAGTAGCCGGAATAGCAGTGTTATCCGCATTGTTGGTTCTGATTAAAACGTATTTGCCACTGCTTGGGTCAGCCGAGAAAAGAGTCAAGCCGTGTGCATTAGTATAGATCGGCGCGTCGTCAATTCGAGAAATTGTACCGTCAGTATCGATCTTCCACCATTTGAATGGCGCCGTGCTCTGAGCGCCACCACCAAACACGATGACCTTATCCGTGGCATTGTACGCCATGGCCACACCATCGAGTGAAGTCAGCGCTGGGATGTCCGCAAGCAACGCCCAATTGTTCGTTGTCCACGGGCTCACCACCCGTTTCTCATAGACCGAGCCCGCGGCGTTGAAGATGATGCTATTCCGCTCAGGAAAATACTCCAGGTTGCCGCGCTGGATTAAACTCGGCGGCGTGA
>QHXA01000711.1:2883-3874 GCA_003222755.1 Acidobacteriota bacterium | reverse complement strand
TCATCATTGTGGACTGCGACCTGCGCAATCCCAGCTTGCATCGCTATCTCGGAGTGACTGAAGGGCCCGGACTACTGCAGTATCTGTCCAATGGGCGCCTCGCTCCGCATTGTTATGTCCGTCGGTTGGAAAACCTGTTCTTCCTCACTTCGGGAGGTATTGCCGAGAACCCGATCGAGCTTCTGTCACTGCGGAGAATGAAGGATCTGATCGAATACCTGAAAAACGATTTCGACACGATCATCCTCGACGCGCCCCCGCTTTCTCCAATCGCCGACGCCCGCATCGTTACGGCATTGAGTGATGGTTGCATTATGGTGATCCGCCGCGGCAAGACTTCTTACCGCAGCATTGAGGGCGCGTTCAGAGTTATCGATCAGGCCAAACTCTTAGGTATCGTCTTCAATGATGTGAAGCCCATGCTGTTCCACACTTATTACAAGCGGGGCTACTACGATTATGGCCGCGATTCCCAGTACATGTATTCCAGGGGCCGCAAACGCCTCGAGAAGCCAAAGAATTACCTCGAATCCTAGTCGATATCGCTCTGTGTCGCCTGTGTCTCTAGTTGCGACGGCGTCGTCCAATCAATATTCGTCTTAAAGATGAAACCTTCAGTAATCGCTGACGAAGCTTCGTTTAAACGGCTACTTTGCCTGGAACGCAAACGATCCGAGCGTACCGGGGCGAACTTCCTTCTCGTCCTTCTGGACGGAAACGAGAAAGTGCTCGAAAAGCTCGCGATGCCGCTTGGCAAAACATTTCGGGACACGGACGTCACAGGCTGGTATCAACTGAACTCCACGATCGGCCTCATCTTCACGACATTAAATGGAACGCCACGCCATGCGATCAAGTCCGCCATTTCCACAAGAGTTGCCGAAACCCTGGGCCGACATCTGCATGCGGATCAAAAACAGAGAGTAGAACTCTCGTTTTATTTCTTCCCTGAAGAGGACACGGGAGGAAGTTACACAGAATCCAGGAAAGT
>QHXA01000711.1:0-2807 GCA_003222755.1 Acidobacteriota bacterium | reverse complement strand
ATTGCACTGGTAGTTTTTTCACCTCTGTTCTTGCTCATTTCGGCAGGAATCAAACTGACCTCAAGCGGACCAATTCTCTTTCGGCAAAAGCGGCTAGGAAAGAACGGAGTGGAGTTTACGTTCTTTAAATTCCGCTCGATGTATATAGCCAACGACGCCCAGATTCATCGGCAATACATCAAGAACCTGATCGGCGGAGGCACCAACAGTGCAGGCGGAATTTACAAAATCCAAAATGATCCCCGAGTGACTCCTTTTGGACACTTTCTCCGCGTGAGCAGCCTCGACGAGCTGCCTCAGTTTATCAACGTGCTCACGGGAAAGATGTCACTCGTCGGCCCGCGGCCGCCAATTCCGTACGAATTTGATGTCTACAAACTCTGGCACCGTCGGCGGGTCCTCGAAGTCAAACCGGGAATCACCGGAGTGTGGCAAGTCCACGGCCGCAGCCGTACGACTTTTGACGAAATGGTCCGAATGGACCTTCGATACGTTCGGGAACGTTCTCTTTGGTACGACCTTAAGATCCTTCTCAAAACGCCGTTCGCTGTAATCAGTCGCGAGGGTGCCTATTAACTATTCTTTTATGCTGTTCGTGTGATTTGTCGAACCGCAGGATGCGGGGGTAGATGATCTGTGAATAACAATAATGATGGTGGACGTTCGGATACAGTAAGAATTGGCGTTATTGGCTACGGATATTGGGGACCGAACATCGTCCGCAATTTCCACAGTACTCCAAATGCGGTCGTCACTTCGGTGTGCGACCTTAATCCCAAATCTCTGGACCGCGTTAGCAGAAGCTATCCTTCCATAGCGGTCACAACAGATCCTCTCGACATCCTCGAAAGTCCCGAGATCGACGCTGTTGCTGTCGTCACGCCGATCTCCCACCATTTTCCACTCGCGAAACTAGCTCTGCAAAACGAAAAGCATGTCTTCGTGGAAAAACCATTCACGAAAACTGCTTCCGAAGCCGTGCAGTTGATCGAGATTGCCGAGCGGAAGAAGCTCGTCATCATGGTGGACCATACGTTTCTGTTCTGCGGTGCGGTCCGCAAGATTCGCGAACTGATTGATCAAGATGTGCTTGGAGCCCTCTACTACTACGATTCCATGCGGGTGAATCTGGGTCTGTTCCAGCATGACGCGAATGTCGTGTGGGACCTCGCGCCGCACGATCTTGCGATCATGGACTACTTGATCCAAGGCGACCCTCAGGCAATCGTCGCAACCGGCGAGAAGCACGTGAACAACGTAGAGAATGTTGCATTCATCACGATCTACTTCGCAGATAGGATCATCGCCCACCTGAACGTGAACTGGCTTTCTCCCGTGAAAGTGCGCAGCACGTTTATCTGCGGTGAGAAGAAGATGCTCGTTTGGAATGATCTCGAGGCCGACGAAAAGGTCAAGGTCTACGACAAAGGCGTCGAGCGCGCAAACGGAAAGGGTTCCGATGACCGGGTCAGCTACCGCGCTGGTGACCTATGGGTGCCCCGAGTCGAACACGTCGAAGCGTTAACCATTGAAGCGCAATACTTCGTCGATTGCATTTTGAACAGCCGCACCCCATTCAATGATGGCAGAGCCGGTTTAAGAGTCGTGCAAATGCTAGAAGCCATCGACCGATCGATGGCCAAAATGGGCGAGCTTGCATATTGCTCCCCCTCGGCCCCCAAGGCGGCGGCCGCGGCAAGCTAGGTTCCTTTAGGTCCGTTTCTTTTGTGTTCGTGTTGGATGCATGAGCTACTTCTTCGGCCTAGTAGTCCGACGAGAGCGCTGGACGCTGTCTCTGAGAGGAACGCTTCTCGCATCCTTCTTGATCGTAGTCCTGGCCTTCACGGCGTTCTGGAGAGCGTATCCATTTCTCGCAGTAAACCACCCGATTCACGGAGACGTGCTGGTTCTCGAAGGATGGGTTCCAATCTACACCCTGAATCAAGTGGCGGATGCTTTCAGAAATGGTCATTATAGCAAGCTTCTCATTATCCGTACCTTTGATGTAGATGAGCGAAAATCGCGGGAGATGCAGGCCACGCTTGTGAATCGCGGCTTACCGGCCACCTCGGTGGAAACCGTCTATCATCCTGCAGTTCGTAAGGATCGCACCTATCATGCCGCCCTAGCGGCGAAGAACTGGCTCGGTGACCACGAGCGCCCGTTAGGGTCAATTGATGTTGTGACCGTCGGATCTCACGCTCGTCGATCGAGGTTGTTGTTTCAAAAAGCTTTCGGAAAAACCGCTGCGGTCGGGATTATCCCCTTGGATGACGCAGCCTACGATTCTCAACATTGGTGGCGCACAAGCGAAGGCGTACGCGAGGTCATTGGTGAAAGCATCGCCTACGTGTACGCAAGGTTCTTCTTCGCATGGAACTAAAGAGCAATGAGAATGGGGATCGCTGAAACACCGTCACTGACGTTCTCGGCCTATCTATTGGAGTATTACCAATGTGCTGACCTCCCAGCCTTCGCTTTGTCGGGAGAGCTCGGCGATTCTGCTGGTTTCTTTCGTTTCGGACCTGACGTGATCTGCTATGGGCAAACGGTCGGAAAAACCTATTCAACGGTTAACGGTCACCTCGTCGATATCGCAGAGCACGCGCGGGTTGTTAACGATCACGTTCTTGTGCCGTTCGACATTACCGGGGTAGTCGATAACCTGCGGTACGAAACATATGCCCATTCGAACGAGCGTTGGGTCGAGAAGTCGTGGGTCCGCGGCCTTTATTACCGGCTTCGGCCTGCATTGCCTGTCGCATTTCGGAAACACCTTCAAAAGTTATACCTGAGTGGCTGGGACC
>QHXA01000099.1 GCA_003222755.1 Acidobacteriota bacterium | reverse complement strand
AATCGAGATCGCCGTTCGAGAGGCGCGCCTGCCCATGCGAACCATTCGTGCATTGGACGCCTTCTACAGAATGGTCGCGGAATTCGTGCAAGGAGCCGAGGAACTTTCGACATCCGCTCTGCTGGAGAAGATTGTCCGCTCGACGAAGTACGTTGAGATGCTTCAGGAAGAAGGCACTGAAGAGGCCGAAACCCGCACCGAGAATATTCGCGAGCTTCTCACGGCTGCCGAAGAGAGCCACGATCGCGGCGAAAAACTCCGCGACTTCCTGGACCATGCGGCGCTCGTGTCCGATCAGGACGCCTACGACGAACGATCGCCGATTTCCCTGATGACGTTACATACTGCCAAAGGGCTCGAGTTTCCGGTTGTCTTCATTATGGGTTTAGAGGAAGGCCTCTTCCCGCACAGCCGGTCCATCATGGAGGCCCCACAACTGGAGGAAGAGCGACGGCTGTTCTACGTCGGCATGACTCGCGCCGAGCACAAGCTGTATCTCACGTCCACACGATTCCGCCGCTACTTCGGCAACATGGACCAACAAATATCCGAGCGTTCACGCTTCCTCTCGGAGATCCCGGAAGAGCTAATCGAAGATGTCGGCGAGCGCCGCCGCAGGCCTGCTGTGCAATATCAAGGCACAAGTTACGATACCGTCGATGCCGTCAGAAAAGTCCTCGGCGGCTCACCGAAGCAGGCCGCTCCCACCTCTAAGCCGCCTGAGGCCAAGAAAAAATCGGCCGGCGTGTGGACGCTTGGGACCCGTGTCAAACACGCGAAGTACGGCTATGGCACCATCCTCCGTACCGAAGGCTCTGGCGACGATACGAAACTCACGGTCAGCTTCATCTCTCATGGCCTGAAGAAAATGATCGCGAAGTACGCGGAATTGGAAATCGCGTGAGATCTCATGGCGAACAAAAAAGTCGTCGGCGTCATCTCCGATACTCATGGACTTCTCCGTCCTGAAGTCCTGCAGGCCTTCAAGGGCGTTGGTCTGATCCTTCATGCCGGCGATATCGGCGGGCCTGAAGTCTTGGAAGGCTTGCGAACCCTTGCTCCTGTCGTCGCTGTTCGCGGCAATAACGACAAAGGTGATTGGGCGAACCGGATTCCTGAATTTCAACTCGTTCATGCCGGAAGTCTTTCTATTTACATGTTGCACGATGTGAAGCAAATGAAACTGCAACCGCCTGCAGTGAATTTTCACGTGGTGATCAGCGGCCACTCGCATCGGCCGTCCATCCATCGGCGGGAGGGAATTCTGTTCTTGAACCCAGGTAGTGCAGGTCCTCGGCGATTCAAGCTGCCGATCAGCATTGCCCGATTGATCATCCAAGGCTCGACTGCGCGTGCTGAACTGATCGAATTGCCGGTAGAACTCAAACAAGAATGGCCCCGGCAAATAGAGACCGCAAAATAAAATACGATCTGCCGCATTATGAAGTGTGAGGAAGCTGGTATCATTACCGGCTTCCAGCGCATCGTAGTGCAGCGAACTGCCGCTCGGAACCGTGAGCACGGTTGAATGAATCTAAAGCAAGTCGTACATAAAAGACACCAATTCCGTCTCGTGTTGTGCGGGCACAAAGCTGTCGAAACCGGGGTGGCCTGTCTTGTGCTTATGGTTCAGGGGCAGCTTGCGCAGGCGACGTTGAGCCATTTCATGATCGCTTCCGAAACAGGTGCACTGACGGTATTTCCGCTTCTAGGTCTCACTCTGACCCGGCATGCGCGGCACTTTGCGAATAGGTGGGTGTCCGCCATATTTGTGGGAGTCTGCGCATTCTTCGCGGATGCCGTGATCCATGCCTCGCATTATGCGGGAGCATACACGGAGGCCGGACTGACCGCTGTTGGTGCGTTCGCGCTTTCGGTCGTCATTTCCTACACACCCGTCGGAAAACAAATCGATCGTCTTGCGGAAGCCTTTCTGCACGGCTGAATTCATACACAGTTAAAACCTAACGAGAACATTAACCACGTTACTCACGTTGCCGAGGGAATCCTGCATCTGGATGTAAAACATGGCGGAGACGCCGCTGGGAACCGTTCCGCTGACGTTTGGGGGTTGAAACGTGCCGCTCAGCGTGCCGGTCGCGCGGTCGAGCATGCCAGTTCCCGGAATAGTCAAGGGTCCGACGTCATAGCCGGAACTTCCAAAGTCAATAACAGCGGTGGCCGAAACCGATGTCGATGAACTGGTCGCAACATCTGAATCGAAATCCGTCACATCGATTTCGAAGCTCACTTGAGCTCCCCGGCTCTGTGTTCGGGTGATCCGCAGCCCTGTGATGGATGGGCGGTACATTCCATTAGCCGCGACCGGCAGGCTTGCGAGCTTATCGGAGCTTAACCGCAGCGCGAGCGCTGAAAACGCTGTCGAACTATGAATGGAGAGAGCGCCATCGAAGTCGGTCAGGGAAGCCAGCTCCGGAAAGATCTCCGTTACAAATTGGGCCAAGTGTCCGTTTGGCGGCAACGTGATCTGCCGGCTTCCGGCAACGAATCCGGTCCGGTTGAAGAGATCGAGCGTAATCGTGTTGGAAGCCGATTGGGAATTCGCGAAAGCGATACCGACATTTGCCGCCCCTGAGCGCGTACTGACATAGATGAGTCCGCGGTTAATGGGCGCGGACTCCAGAACGCTCGCCTCTGAAGCGAGAGTTGAACCATTAAACGTTTGGAAGACGGCGTTCGCAATGAGATGCACACTGCCCGGCAAGGTCAGCCGAATCCAGCCGCTTCGCAACGTCTGATCGCCGGTGAGCACAACCCGGCTGACGCGATTGCCGGGTACGGTGAACGTAAGTGAAGATGACGGTGCGGCGGCATCTGCGGAGGCCGGCAATGGATTGCCGTCATTGTCGAAGATGTCGGCCGTACCAAATACACCGGTAGAAACATTGGTTGTGAAGTACAGAATTGTCGTCATGTTCAAACCCGTACTGGGTCCGCCGAATGCCACTTGCGGCAAGATGCGAATCTGGGCGCCGCCGGAAGAAGTCTCCGCAACCGGAATCGTCGTGAACTGCCCACCGTTCAGGCGAATGGCTGTTGCCAGAAAACCACCTCCTGGGGCGATGCACGACGCGCTGGAACAGGAGTCGAGCGAAAGCTTTGCGCGGATTTGGGAGATGTTGGCGGCCGTGGGAATCAGCTCCGTCAGAAGCCGTGCGACATGGCCATTGGGCGGCAACGACATTGTTGTGTTCGCAACTGACAGTCCCGTGCTCGGGTCCCACAGCGTCGCTAAAACGTAGGCAGTCGACGTACTAGGATTCGCAATGGCAATGCCGGTGTTCAGTGTCGCGTCCGTTTCTGCAGGGAAGTCAGTTGCGTCAATCGTGCCGAATGCGGGATCGACTCCCACCTCTGAAAGAACTGTTGTACCGGACCGGAACTGAAGAATAACTGTGGTGAGGGCATCAGAAGGCGAATAGGTGATCTGCATCCATCCCGCGGTGATCTCCCCGCTCATCGTTATCTGGATCTGCCGCGCTTCGCCGGGTCCGAGCGTGATGTCCATCGCAGATTGCGGTCCCTGTCCGTCAATTAGCGCGACGAGCGCGGCTCCGCTATCGGAGTACAGGACTAGATGTCCGGTGACTGCGGCGGAGTTGTTATTGACCAATTGAACCAAGGTAACGTAGTTCTGCCCGGCCGTATCACCACCGATCGCAATCTGAGGAAACGCGAGCGGAACCGGCCTGTACGTGACCTGCCCGAAGGCAAGATCAGCAGCAAGCAAGACCACCAGCAACGCGATGAATGGATGCCTCATCAACTGTTCTCTCAGATGCGGTAATGTACCGGAAATTGTTCGCGCCCGTTGTTAAATCCATCCATAATGTCGAATTACCGAAGTCATGCTGAAACACCTGTTTCGCAGGAAACCGACTTATGAGCTTGTCGCGGAGTCGGAGCACTCTGAGCACGGGTTGAAGAAGGCGCTCGGTCCGGTGGATGTCACAGCGCTCGGGATCGGCGCCATCATTGGCGCCGGCATATTCGCAACCATCGGCACAGCTGCGGCGGGTGATGCAACAAGACTCGGCGCAGGTCCCGGACTGATCCTCTCTTTTATTCTCACCGGCATCGCATGCGGATTCGCCGCATTGTGCTATGCCGAATTCGCGGCGATGATTCCCATTTCCGGCAGCGCCTACACGTATGCGTACGCGACGCTTGGCGAACTTGTGGCATGGATCATCGGTTGGGATTTGATCATTGAGTATGCTGTCGGCAATGTAGCGGTGGCGATCAGCTGGGGCAATTACTTCAAAACGCTCGTCGCAGGTTTCGGTATCATCATTCCGGATTGGTTATCAACGGACTACCGTACAGCCGCGCGAATTCCCGGACTCTTCGAACGCGCCCCTCACATCTTCGGCGTACCAATTGTGTTCAACATCCTCGCATTCGGCATCGTCGCCTTGATCACGATCGTTCTTGTCCTTGGAATTCGTGAAAGCGCCACGATCAATACGACAATGGTGATGCTGAAGCTGATCGTCCTCGGATTCTTCGTGGTTGTTGGATGGAGTTACATGAAGGGCGAGAACTTCCATCCTCTCTTGCCAAACGGCTGGGCTGGAGTCCAGTCGGGCGCTGCGATTGTGTTTTTCGCTTACATCGGCTTCGACGCAGTCTCCACTGTTGCCGAGGAGACGCGGAATCCCGCGCGGGACCTGCCCATCGGCATCATTGGGTCGCTGTTAATCTCTACCGTCATCTACATTCTCGTTGCGGCGGTTTTCATCGGCATCATTCCTTTCGACGTTTTGAGGCAAAAGCTTGCAACCGAGCAGGCCGAGCCGCTGACGATGGCGCTGCAGTACGCAAACATCCAGCGTTGGGGAAATCTGTTCGTCGGCATCGTCGCGTTTGGGTCAGTGGTCGCACACACGGCTGTGCTTCTCGTTTTCCAGCTGGGTCAGCCTCGGATCTTTTTCTCAATGGCGCGCGATGGGCTGCTTCCCCAGTCCTTCGCGAAGGTTCATCCGAGGTTCAGGACGCCGTACGTGACGACGATCCTGACCGGTGTGGCGGTCGGCGTATGCGCGATGTTCACGAGCATCGATGAAATGGTCGATCTGACGAACATCGGCACGCTGTTCGCATTTATTCTCGTATGCATCGGCATCTGGGTTTTGCGGAAGCGCGAACCGGATCGCCCCCGAACGTTCAAAACGCCGTGGGTGCCGGTGATTCCACTTCTCGGCGTCCTCGCTTGTATGTATCTGATGCTCGGGCTGCCTTGGATTACATGGATTCGATTTGCGCTCTGGCTGATTGTGGGAATGGTCGTTTACTTTTTCTACGGGTTCCGAAGGAGCCGCTTGCTGCGATAGAATGCCGTCCGTGTCTGAAGCCGAGTTCCGCGCGGAGATCACCCGTTTCTGCCATCTCATCTACGAAAAAGACTACGTTGCTTCCACGGACGGCAACGTCAGCGCTCGCCTTCCTGACGGTCACATCATGTGCACGCCAACAATCTGCAACAAAGGATTCGTCAAGCCGGAGGATATGGTCATCATCGACGCGAAGGGACACCGAATCAAAGGAGAGCGAAAAGCGTCCAGTGAAATCGCGATGCACCTTCTTATATATGAGATGCGGCCGGACACTCATGCCGTCGTGCATGCCCATCCGCCCTGCGCCACGGCATATGCGGCTGCGGGAATTCCACTCAACAAAGCGCTGATCTCGGAGGTTGTGCTCGCTTTGGGATGTATTCCGTTAGCACAGTACGGCACGCCGGGTACTCCCGAATTGAGCGACCAGTTGCGGCCCTTCGTTAAAAATTTCGATGCATTGTTGATGGCGAATCATGGCGTCGTGACCTACGGGGCGACTTTGGAAGACGCTTTCAACCGCATGGACACGGTGGAGCACTTTGCAAAGATTTCGATCTACACGAAGATTCTCGGGCGCGAGCGTTTGCTTTCGAATGAAGATGTCGAAAAGTTGTGGGTTCAGCGGCAGAAGTACTATGGGTTGGAAGGCTCGGATGTCCAACCGAAGGACCCGATGTGTCCTGTCACAGACGGAATATCAGAGACGATCTCTCTCACTCGCGGTGAGTTGATCGACCTGATCGAACGAGTCGTCTCGAATTTGAAATGATGCGGGGTAATTAAAGGAGCATTCAATGGCAAGAGAGGGAGAAAGCCCGATCGGTGAAGCTTTGGGAATGATCGAAACTCGCGGTCTGGTCGCAATGATCGAGGCGGCGGACGCGATGGTGAAGGCAGCGAAGGTGAGCCTCGTCGGTTGGGAGAAGATCGGGTCCGGTTACGTAACCGCCATGGTCCGCGGTGACGTCGCTGCCGTGAAAGCCGCAACGGATGCGGGCGCCGCGGCCGCACGCCGGGTGGGCGAGCTCATCAGCGTGCATGTGATTCCGAGACCGCACTCGAATCTCGAAGACGTCCTGCCGATCGGCAAGACGTCCCGGTAAACTCAGCCATGGTGCTCGCCCGTGTTGTCGGGACTGTTGTTGCAACGCGAAAGGACCCGCGGCTCGAGGGAAAAAAGCTGCTCATTTGCCGCCAGGTGGACCCGGACGGAAATGACGAGAAGGGTTACTTTATTGCCGTGGATACCGTGCACGCCGGCTTTCGAGAAAAGGTTCTAATTGTGCAGGGAAGCTCGGCGCGCATGGCGTATGGGTGCAAGGACACACCTGTCGATGCGGCAATTGTTGGGATTGTGGATCAGGTGGCACAGGACTGAACAGTGGAATGGATCGGTTCGGCACCGCGGAGCGGTGCAAGGAAATTAGCCAGGGGTACGCGTTTTTTGCGTACCCTGGGATACGTCGACAACTCAGGAATCCGCACCCTGAAGGGGTGTCGAGGATCCCTCGCACCCTTTCCGGGTGCGGCTGTTTTTGGGTTTTACACAACCGGGGGTTGCGCTCGCTCCCGCTCGCTTAACCCCCGGCTAATTTCCTGACACGCCTCCGGCGTGCGCAAAATTGACAAACAGGAATTTTATGTATCTCGGCAAAGTCATCGGTCGTGTTGTTTCCAGCGTGAAGGATCAGGCGCTCGAAGGCAAAAAACTGCTGCTCGTCCGGCGGCTACCCAATGGCCCTGCCGTTGTCGCTATTGATGCGGTCGGCGCCGGCGCGGGCGAGACGGTATATGTATGCCGCGGGCGCGAGGCGGCATTTGCGTTCAAGCCACAAGAAGTGCCGACCGAGGCATCCATCGTCGCGATCATCGATTCGATAGAAAGGGAATTGTGATTATCGCTCGGGTTGTCGGCAATGTCGTCGCCACTCAGAAGCAGGAAGCGCATGAGGGTAAAAAGATACTGTTGATCCAGCCACTCGATCTCGAAAATCAGCCCATGGGTGATGTGATTGTCGCTCTCGATGCGGTAGACGCCGGTGTAGGCGATCGGGTGCTTGCGGTTCAGGAAGGTTTTTCGGCCATGACTTCGGTCGGTCATGTTGAATCCCCAATCGATGCGGCTGTTGTCGGCATCGTCGACATGGTGGAGTTCGCGTGATCGCTCACCTGCGCGGAAAGCTTGCGCAAAAAGAACCGGCCCGCGTCATCGTCGATGTGAACGGCGTCGGCTACGAAGTTTTCATTCCTCTCACAACGTTCACCGCGCTCCCGGATGCCGGATCCGAAGTGTCGATTGATGTTCACACGCATGTGCGGGAAGACATCATCGCGCTATACGGTTTTTCAACCCGCCGGGAGCGAAGCATTTTTGAAAAGCTGATGACGATCTCCGGTATCGGGCCGAGACTTGCAGTGACGATTCTTTCCGGCGGATCGGTTGAAGATCTGGTCAGTGCCATCAAACGAGGCGATCTCGCGCGGCTTACTGCCATTCCGGGCGTTGGGAAGAAGACGGCCGAGCGAATCATTCTCGAATTGAAAGACAAGCTGCAGGACTTTGTGGAAGCGCAGACGAAATCGACTGTTGAAGTTGATGTGTTGTCCGCGCTGGAAAATCTTGGCTACAACCGCGCGCTCGCCGAAGGTGCGCTGCGCCGCGCCGTCGACGGTGACGCTGATCCGCCCTTCGATGTCTTGTTCAAACGCTCGCTGCAGATTCTGACGAAAGGCTAAACCAGAACATGCCGGACCGCGTGATCGTAGGCTCGATGATCGATGAAGAGGCGCCGTATGAGTTGTCGCTTCGGCCTCGCGTGCTGGCGGAATACATTGGGCAGCAGGCCGTCAAAGACAATCTCGACGTCGCGATCCAGGCGGCTCGGAAACGCGGTGAGCCGCTCGATCACATTTTGCTTTATGGTCCGCCCGGCCTGGGCAAGACCACGCTCGCTTCCGTGATCGCCAATGAAATGAATGCACGCTTTCGCGCCACAGCCGGGCCGCTGATCCAACTCAAAGGTGATCTCACCGCCATACTGACCAATCTCGAATTTGGAGACGTTCTCTTTATTGATGAGATCCACCGGCTCCAGCCCAACATCGAAGAGATCCTTTACCCCGCGATGGAGGATTTCAAGCTCGACATCATCATCGGCCAGGGTCCCAGTGCACGCACGCACCGGCTGGATCTGCGCCGCTTTACGTTGATCGGCGCCACGACACGCGCCGGTCTGATTACGGCGCCCCTGAGGTCGCGCTTCGGAATGGTCCACCGTTTGGATTTCTATACCGTGCCGGAACTCGAATACATCATTCGCCGGTCGGCCGAAATTTTGAACGCGCCCATCACGCCCGAAGGTTGTCATGAGATCGCCAAGCGATGCCGCGGGACGCCGCGCGTTGCGAACCGGCTGCTGAAACGCATCCGCGATTTTGCGCAAGTGAGGGGAACCGGTCACATTACAGCGCCGATCACGCGCGATGCGCTGAAGCTCCTGGACATCGACGAACACGGCTTCGACGAAATCGATCGAAAACTGCTGCGCGCTGTGATCGAACGGTTCGGCGGCGGCCCGGTCGGCGTGAATACCATTGCCGCAGTGTTGAGTGAAGAAGTGGACGCCATCGAAGACATGTACGAACCGTACCTGCTACAGATCGGTTTCCTCCAACGCACGCCGCGCGGACGGGTGGCCACCAAACTCGCGTATGATCATCTCGCCATTCCGTATCGACCAGCTCAGGCCGGGCTGTTCTAAGTAATTCTGTAGGGGTCTATGACCGCCCACTGGACTTTGGATAACCGGAGTGTTGCTGAAGGACAGACGCTTCGGCACCGCGGAGCGGTGCGACGTTGGACCATCGCGTGCAGTGCCATTTATAAATCCGCATGCAGCACAGACGTCGCTCTCTTCTGCCCCGTACCTCACCGCCGCCGGCCGCTGACCGCACGCGGCGCGAGAAAGGGCGGCCGGGCTGGCTTGGTTTCTTCCGGAAGCTATTCTGGACATGGTGGTTGTGGCTGGTTGTCGGCGTCGGTTTAGAAGCCGGCGATCACGGGAACGCGGCGGTCGTGTTCGCAAGCGTGGCTTTCTTTTGTTATCTGGTGGCACCCCGCGAACACATTCCGCGCTACGGGCTAGACTCCAAATTTGCCGTCCATTCGCACGAATTCCTCACAAGTATCGTTGGCGCCACAGGAGTTCCTTTTCTACAGAACAACAAAGTCACAGTGCTGAACAATGGGGACGAATTCTATCCGGCAATGCTGGAAGCAATCGCGAACGCAAAAAAGACGATCACGATGGAAACGTACATTTACTGGGCCGGTCAGATCGGCCGCCAGTTCGCTCTTGCCATGGCCGACCGTGCCCGCGCCGGAGTCAGCGTGAAACTTCTGCTGGATGCGATTGGGTCCGCAACCATCGGAAAAGAAATTTTGCAGATTCTCAAGGAAGGTGGATGCGAAATCGCCTGGTACAACCGGATCTGGTTGAGAACGATGGGGCACTTCAATCATCGCAATCACCGGAAATCGCTGATCGTGGATGGGCGTGTCGCGTTCACCGGAGGAGCCGGTATTGGGGACCAATGGAACGGCGACGCGCGGACGAAGAAGCATTGGCACGACATTCAGGTCCATGTGGAAGGTCCAGGCGCCATCGGCCTTCAGGCCGGCTTCGCGCAAAACTGGCTTGAAACAACCGGAGAGTTGGTAAGCGGCCCAGGTTATTTTCCGCCGCCGGACGCGGCCGGAACCATATCCACTCAGACAATTCTCAGCTCACCCAGAAGTGCATCGTCGGCTGTCCGCATCATGTATTACTTGTCGATCATGTCGGCGCGAAAAACGATATACATTGCGAACCCTTACTTCATACCGGACGATTCCGCCGTACAGATTCTTGTCGAGGCCAGCCAGCGAGGCCAGCCAGCGGGGTGTCGACGTAAAAGTTATGGTCGCTGGGATCCACAATGACATGCGCATCAGCCGCTACGCGGGCATTCATCTGTATGGCAGGCTACTGGAGGCGGGCATCGAGATTCACGAATACAACCGCACGATGCTGCATCAGAAAACGATGGTCGTCGATGGAATCTGGACCACGATCGGAACAACAAACTTCGACAATCGTTCGTTCGCTCTCGACGAAGAAAGCAACGTGTGCGTCTATGACCGCAGACTCGCCGAGCAACTGGAATCCATCTTTATCGAAGACCTGAGGAGCTGCAAACAGGTCATACTCGGGCAATGGCGCCGCCGCGGCCTGAAGAAACGTGTCTTTGGTGCAACCTGCCTTTTTCTAAAAGAACAGATTTAACCGTGGATCCGCGCACGCCGGA
>QHXA01000710.1:896-3540 GCA_003222755.1 Acidobacteriota bacterium | reverse complement strand
TTCATTGAGGATGCGCTGCTCAGCGTTCTGAATCAGAACTATCCAAATATCGAGTTGATCGTGATTGACGGCGGTTCAACGGATGGAACATTGGATGTACTGAAACGGTATTCTCGATATATCTCGTTCTGTCTAAGCGAGCCGGATGGTGGCCAATTTGACGCGGTTATTAAAGGGTTTGAGCACGCAACCGGCGATATCCTGACATGGCAAAACGCAGATGATATCTATATCGAAGGCGCGTTCCATGAGGTCATACGGGTGTTCAAAATCCATCCAACTATGGACCTTGTTTTCGGAAACGTATATGTGCTGGACGAAAACCTCAACGTAACTCGTGTCGCGAAGTACGTTCCAGTGACCTTGGAGGGCATGATGTACTATTCGGCTCACGTACCGAGCCAGTCTGCTTTCTGGACACGCCGGGTATTTGAGGACATACGAAAATCAGAACACATACGGCGCGACCTGCATTACTGCATGGAGAAATACTTCTTTGGCCTGATACTGCACTACGGGCGGGGGGCGGTGTATAGACGATCTATCTTTGGCGCCGTGAGGGTGCAACCTGAAAGTAAAACGGTGCGGGTGGGTCCGCACGAGGAATGGCGAAGAGAAGATTTGGAGCTCGCAAGGGAATTCGTGGCGCGAGGTTTCGTAAAGCCATACTCTAATTTTTTGAGATACAAACTGTTCTTCCGCAAATTACTTTGGCACGCCATTTCCGGCGACATTTTGCACCTCATCCACCTGGCGAGCCAAAGGTCGAAATGGAAGTTCACCAAGTGGAAGACTGAAAATGCAAAGTAAGCTCAGCATTCAGGTCTTGACCTTTATTGCATTCGCACTTTTCCTAGTGATGCCCTTCGCCGTTCTTAGCGGGTCCGTTGGAGTGGAGCTAGTTCTCCTACTTGCAATACAAATTCTACTCACAGTTGTTGTAGCCGCGCGTTTAGGTGATCTGTTAAATCCGATCGTTTTCACATTGGCTGCGTGGACGTATTTGTATGCGTTTCAACCTTTGATTTATGTCTATGCCGGCGACATCGTTGCTAATCCGTTGAGTCCTGATGAGGCGGTTTTAGTCGCGCGTTTCTCCACGGTTGCCGCCGTACTGATGGTTGCGGGGTATTTCATTCCGTTTATCTGGCGCAGTGCCACCGCGTTACTTCCGAACCGCACGTTCTTGTTCCGTCCCTGGAACGACGGTCGAGCGCTACTGATTTTCTTAGTTGCTTATGCATTGATATGGCTCAACCGGCTCGTGAGCTTGTTCGAGGGCGGATTCTTCCACGTCCCGCTGGAGGATGCCGCCGGCTCACTTACGCTTTACCGCGTGTCCAATTACATATTTTCAAGCGGCGCGACCGGCAACGGCATCTTTGTAGTTGCGATTCTCGGAGTGCTGGCTGCCTTTCGGCCAAGCCGAAAAATATATGGCCTTCTCTTCACAGTTCTAGTGGTGGAGACTGCCGTATCACTCATAAGTGGTTGGCGTTCGTTCCTCCCGCTAGCCGCGGTATCCGCTCTATTCATTTACAACAATGCTAGAACGTCTATTCGTATGAGTCGCCTGGTCGGGGTTGCCGTACTTGTGGCGGTGGTCATGTTTCCGATCCGCCAAATAATATTCGCGTACCGGCTGAACACAGCCGATATTGCGGCGCAGCCGTCAGTGGAGACCGTCACCTTCTATATGCGGTCTGCCCTTGAGAGTTTCCTCGACGCGACTGCAGACCCAACGTCCTATATGGAACTGACTTACTCATCTCTTTTAGTACTCGATGCGCCCAACAACCTTGCAGCCATGTTAAACGCCGTACCTAAATATTTGGATTATGATCTCGGACGAACGATCATTTTGCCTGTCGTTCGGTACCCACTCGAAATCTTTGGTGCATCACGCGATACGATTTTAGATACCAACGTCCACAACTTGGTTGCGAGAAGGTTTGGCCTGACGAGTCCGTACGAATACACCGTGAATGTCACCGTGCCAGTGCACGGCGAACTTTATATTAATTTTGGGTTGGTGGGCGTCGCCTTCGGGATGTGTCTGCTCGGTGGTATATATCGAGCCATCACGATGTATTTTTCTCCAATACGCAGTGAATCCGGATGTTTCCTGCACTTCATCGTTTGGTACTTCTGGGTATTGTTGGGCACCTATCTTTCGCTCGGCACTCTCATCTCGCATACAGTTATAAAGCTTCTGATATTCACCGGCGTTTTGTATCTGCTGGTTCTCCCAGGAAACAAAGATGTGCGGAATAGCTGGAGCGGCTCATCGGCATTCGAGAATAGATAAGAACCACTTGCAACTGATGCAAGTCTCGTTGACGCACCGAGGCCCAGACGACTGTGGAATACACGTCGATGCTGAGCACAATATTGGATTCGTACACACCAGGCTCTCCATTTTGGATCTCTCACATGCAGGGCACCAGCCAATGTTTAGCCCTGATGGTTCACTATGCCTGGTCTATAACGGCGAAATTTACAACTACAAACAAATAAGGGCTGAACTCCAGTCCCGAGGACACCGCTTCACGTCGAATACCGACACGGAAGTAATCCTTGCTGCATACCGCGAGTGGCAGGTGCAGTGTTTGGATCGATTTATCGGTATGTTTGCAGTCGCATT
>QHXA01000710.1:363-817 GCA_003222755.1 Acidobacteriota bacterium | reverse complement strand
TCAGAGCTGAAAGCCCTGGTTGCGAATCCGGCTTTTTCCAGGAAGATCAGTCAGCCCGCTGTCGCTGAGTACCTCCGGTGGGGATATGTTCCCGCGCCACTTTCCATATTTGAAAATACCTACAAGGTAAAACCCGGCCACTACCTAATTCTCAATAATTCATTTCAGATCTCGGATCACGAGTATTGGGCGATTGAGGCGAGAGGGGATAGATTTCCCAGCCACATCGAGGAACGGTCGTTAGAAGAGGTCCGCGATCTGATGGCGTCCGCCTTCAGTTACCGGATGGTTTCCGATGTACCTGTTGGATTGTTCCTCAGTGGCGGTATCGATTCGTCTCTTGTTGCGGCGGTTTTGCGGAAGGAAGCGAATTACCCACTCACCACGTTCACGTTGGGTTTTAAAGAACCCGCCTACGACGAGTCTTCGTGGGCTAGAAGGGTTGCATCGGTTC
>QHXA01000710.1:0-343 GCA_003222755.1 Acidobacteriota bacterium | reverse complement strand
CATGAACTCATTTGCACACCAGCTGATGTCAGGCCGGTCATTGACCAGTTGCCGCGAATGTTTGATGAACCCTTCGCCGATAGTTCAAGCATTCCTACTTATCTGATCGCTAAGTATGCCAGGGAATTTGTAAAGGTCGCCCTTTCCGCAGACGGTGGCGATGAACTGTTCGGCGGGTACAGACACTACAAAAGAATACTATCGCTAGCTCGCTACAAACGTGCGTTACCCGCAGGCTTGATTTCCGAAACAATCAACGCGCTGATGAGATTCTCCCGAGTGAATAGATGGGTGTCTGTGGTTGCACCAAAGTTCGGAATAGCTGCTGTTTGCGATCGAACGC
>QHXA01000719.1 GCA_003222755.1 Acidobacteriota bacterium | reverse complement strand
CCGCGGCTACAGCGATGGAGTGAAACTACAGAAACGCGATTGGCACGAGAACGACTTTAGTGCGTTTTTCAAAGATTCCTGGAAAATCCGTCCGGATGTGACGTTGAACGTCGGTGTCGCTCATTACTATTTCGGCGTGCCGTATGAAGGGCACGGTCTTGCCGGAGGACCGGTCGGTGGCGCCGCAGGGCTATGCGGAATTTCCTGCGGCTCGTTGACAACGGTGCAGTTTGTGGGTAAGCACTCTCCGAATCCGGACAAGCAAATGTGGAACGATGACTGGAACAATTTTGCTCCCTCTATTGGGTTGAGCTGGTCGCTTCCCTGGTTTGGGAAGGACAAGACTGTCCTTCGCGCGGGATATGGCTGGACCTACAATGGCAACGGTCTGATCCCTGTCAATGGAAACACCGAAAGAATTGGTATTCCTCCGGGTGTGTTCGAGGGTTCAGGAACCGGCGGTGTCACTTACACGCAAGCGGCTTACCTGTCGTTGGCAAGTGTGAAGCTGCCGATACCGCAACAGTTTGCGCCGCTCGAGCCCGTGCCTCTAGACGGCGCGCGCGCTGACGCGATTGCCGCGGCTGTTCCCAATCGCGTGGCGCCTTATACGCAGAACTTCAACCTGGAGGTTCAGCGAGAGCTCTCGCGGAATCTGACAGTGAGTGTCGCCTACGTCGGCACCAAATCCACGAAGCTTTGGAACGGAACGCCGCTCAACGCCGTCGACATTTTCGAAAATGGTTTTCTCAATGCGTTCAACACGACGCGATCCGGTGGTGACGCAAAATTATTTGATGACATGTTGAGGGGCCTTAACCTGGGATCGGGAGCGATCAATGGCACGACGGTCACTGGTTCCGCATCGCTGCGTGCCAACACGAACACTCGGGCATTCATAGCCAATGGCAACGTCGGACAACTCGCGGATTTCCTGAACCGCAGCACGAACGTCACAGGAAAGGGTGGCGGTTTTATTCGAAACAGTGGATTGTTCCCCGAGAATTTTTTTGTGCTCAATCCACAGTTCAATACAGTGACACTACATGGGAACCTGAGCAACTCCACGTACCACTCGATGCAGGTACAGCTGACCAAGCGGCTGTCGCGAGGCTTCACCACTCAGGGTTCCTACACGTGGAGCCGGACTTTGGGTGCGGACGTCGCTAACGGCGCAGAGGACGAAGCTCTAAACTCACGGGATCCGCGAAACCGGAGTTTGGACAAGAGTGTTGTCAACTACCATCGTACTCACAACTTCACGGCCAACGGCACATACGAGTTGCCATTTGGGCGGGGACGAACACTGCTTGGCAACGCTCCCGGCTTCGTCCAGCGGGTTGTTGAGCGTTGGCAGTTTGGCGGAATCTTCAGTTGGGCCTCGGGACCCCCTCTGACCATCACGGCTCCTGTCTCGACAATCTGGCAGACCGCTACGAATATGACCCCAAATATCGTCGGAGATTTCCCAAAGGACATTGGGAAAGTCACGAAGCTGCCGAATGCCGTAACGTACTTTTCTGGGCTGAAACAGATCCCGGATCCTTCAAGCGGCAATGTCACGCCGCTGCAGGGACTCAACGGTCAATTCAGCAACAAGGCGATAACGGATTCCCAAGGCCGGCTTCTTCTCGTGAATCCTGCTCCCGGACAGGTCGGCAGTCTTGGGCTCCGATGGATCGAAGGGCCGGCGCATCTCGGATTCGATGCGAACCTGATTAAGCGCGTGAGAATCGCGGAAAGTAAAGAGTTTGAAATTCGTGTGGACGTGGTGAATGTTTTGAATCATCCCAATTTCGGCTACAACTCGAATCGAGATACACAGAACAATCCGTTTCTTCTGAACTTGAATATCAACTCAGCCGACTTTGGTCGGTTCACGGATGCACAAGGAAGCCGCAGGTTTACCCTCGGTGCGCGCCTGAATTTTTGAAGAGGTCAGGAAAATTTGAAATTGGGACGATTCCTGCATCTCAAATCCGAAATCCGAAATGGCAAATTGGACTGTGGCCCATGCGACAGTCCAATTCACGATTTCGGATTTCGATTTTGAGACGCAGGATTCGTCCAATTTCGAAATTTCTTCAGCGGGGACCCTGGGTTGAGGCGCTGGGATTCACGGTAACGTCCACGTCGTAAGCCGACGTTAACTGTCCGTCACTGGCAATGGCGCGCAGCCGGTAGTTACCAGGCGCGCTGAAGCTGACCTTTGTCTCCAATGTTGCGGGTTTTCCGTAAACGCGCTGGCTCATGATATCGGGATCAAAACGAACTTTGCCCGAACCTCGGTAGACGATCCATCGGATCCGCACGCCTTGTTGCCGCCGGCCAGTGGGATCAGCGATTGGCTTAGGTCTCCCATCGTCAGTGGCGGTCGCGGTCAACGTGAGTGTATCTCCCAATTTGACACTTTGAGGACCGCTGCCGGTGATCGAAGGCGCAACATTCTCAAAGTCGATGTCGCCAATGCCCGTGGTCATCAGCAAAGAATCGCGCGGAGAATTCTTGGAAATGATTCCTTGGTCGACTTCCCATTCCGGCTGGAGCCATCCTTTGGCTTGGTTGGTTCTGCCACGCGAGTTCAACGTCCAGACGACTCTCTTGTCTTTGGGCCAGTCTTTCGGGACCACGACTCCGAACACCCACCATCGAGGCGATGGGTAGAAATGTGTTGGCTGACCTTGATCGATGTTGGCCAGATCGAAGTTATTGTCGGGACCGATTGGGATATCGAGCTCTTCTTCCGAATTTCTGTTGTAGTACCCGAAATATAGCGTGTACGTCCCGTCAGGATTCATTTTCCAGCC
>QHXA01000718.1 GCA_003222755.1 Acidobacteriota bacterium | reverse complement strand
TTCCATCACCGAGTACGATCGTACGGCCTAGCTCCTCGAGACGGTTTTCGATTTCATTTTTCTTGTCGACATACCCGACGTATAGCTTGTCATGATGATTCTTCAGCGTACGGTCGGATATGCCGTTCAACGGCATCCGAAACGGTAAACGCTTCGGCGCGTAGCTGTGCTGCGATGGTTGTTGTGGGGTTTTACCTTTCAAATTTTTCATAAAAAAAGCCGCCTAGGAATTTTGACTGTAGAGTGGCTACAGTTAAAATTCCTCTGCGGCTTGCTCCTCCCTAAGAGTTTCGAGTTCTACTTCTGGCTGATGCGCTTCTTCGGCGTGACCTTATCAAGAGCATTCATAAACGGCCGAACAGTGGAGTTCATCGCCACTTTCCCGTTGAAAATGTCTTTCGCGTCTACCGATGAGCCGTACACCTTCCTGTTCATATCATTGTCGATATCGAGGACGGCGCCATCCAACGCCACGCCTGCGAAGAGGCCCTTCGAGCGCGAGTACGCGTAGATAGCGGTGTTCAACTTGAGGTTGACGCCGGCTTCAGCTGATCGACCAATCGGTCCAGCGGCTACGCCAGCATCCACGCCGAGTTTCAGATCTTTGCCGCCCTGCAGCAGATCCAGTGCTTTCCGGTCGGTGAAGACCAGAACCAGATCCGTGCTGGTGACCCCAAGTTGCGCTCCGAAGCTGCCGCCGCCAACCTGGATAAAGGCAGGCGCGCTCCAGCGTCCGGTTTCCAGCCGCTCGGATACGACTCCCTTGCCGTACCGGCCGCCGATTCCAAAGGCTCCCTTAATCATGTTTGGGATAACTGCGATGGCTTCGGCGCGTTCGAGCAACTCGTTCGGAATGCGTTTGTCAGCAGCGGCTGTCAGATCCTGTAACACATCTGCCGCTTTCGCAATGCGGTGCGATCCATCCTTCTCAGATTCCTTGTTCGCTTTGCTGGAAACCTGACCTTTCTCGTGATCCTTCTTCACATCCGTGCTTTTCCCGGTGTCATAGGTCTTGTCTTTGCCTTGTGGGGACGAAGAACTTTGCACAGATGAAGATGAGGAAGTCGTGGTGCTTGGTTCAGTTCGAGTTTGCGTCTGTTCTTCACTGCTGATGCTGGGTTTTTCGCGTTCTATATTTGAACTGTACGTCTTGCCGAACTGCGCGGTCTCCACTCCGCCTCTCCACTGTGTATCGATGGCAATCTTTGTTTGGTCATCGACGTTTCCACTGACGGGCAGGTTGTTTAAGAACTGAAATTCACGAATCGCTTGCTGCGTCTGTGCGGTCATCATTCCATTGACGTCGCCAGGGTTGTACATGAGGTCCGTCAATGCCTGTTGAACCTGTCGAATGTCCTCAGTATTTGATAAAACGCCGTGCGAGCTCACCCCCAGTGATTCCCGCGTTGACTGCGAACTGTAGGGCTGCTGATTCAGGTTTTCATTCTGGTATTCGCTCTCAGGTGTCCCCGCCTTGCTTCGCCGTGTGGCCGTTGCGGTTCCCGTCAGTGAGTTTTCGGTCTCAGCGGTGAGGGTTCCCGTCACTTCCAATCCATTATGCGACTGGTAGCTTCGAAGGGCATTCATCGTCCTCGGCCCAAGGATTCCGTCGATTGGGCCGGGGTCGAATCCTTCCTTCTTTAAAGCGGCTTGAGTTTCGCGGACTTTATTCTTCGAGATACTGCTGGTTTGTTTGCGTGCACCCTTTTGTCTCTTGGGTGTCTCGCCAGCGGTTCCGCTCTTGGTTGAGGTTGTTCCCTTCGTTTCAGGCTTGGCTGTGGTGGTTCCTGTAGTTTCAGAAGGTTTGGTCTCCGGCGTTCGTGTCCTACCGGTGGTGGTTGGGTGCTCGGACGTGATTCCCAAGGCCGCCGTGGTCTCGTGATCCAGCGTCCCTGTCACTTTCAGATTGTTCTTCTGCTGGAAATCACGCAGAGCCTTTCGTGTGTCTGCGTTCATGCTTCCGTCGACAGGCCCGGTGTACATTCCTTTGTCTTTTAGTGCCTGCTGTGCATTCCTGATTTCATCCTTTGTAGCTGCACCCTTTTGTGTGGTGGCCTGCTTTTTCGTCGTCTGGTCCTGAGTCGTGGTCGTTGTCTGATCCTGAGGCTTGGTCGTCTGACCCTGAGCCTTGGAGGGCTGACCCTGATTCGGATAAGGCGCCTGAGCAAGCGCTGCCGGGGCAGTGGAAAAAATCAGGAAGCTAGAAAGCAAAATTATTCCTAGTTTGTTCACGGACATGGTTATCCTCCTCAATCTTTCTAGTCCTTATATGGTCTAACTGCACACTGTGTGCCGCTGAGTACCTTTGAACTTTTCGTTGCATCTCAAACGAATTTCAGCAATTGCAGTGGCACGCGCGTGGAATCCAGGCGGGACGGGCGTTCCAAGCTGCGGGAAAATGTTCCGCGGCTGCTTTCCAACAACGTAAATCGGCCGTCCAATCCACAGTGCGAGAGGAGGTAAACCCAATGAGACCCAAAATTTTGCTTGCGGCAGGCCTGGTCGTCGCGTTTTTGAGCGGGGTGATGGCCAGCG
>QHXA01000717.1 GCA_003222755.1 Acidobacteriota bacterium | reverse complement strand
CATAACTTCAATCTGTTCCGCGAACATAGGGGAGCGGTCACCGGATTTGTGCTAACAATCCTGGCGGTCGGCAGCCTCAGATTTGTACTGACGCTGCTGGACGTTCCCGACCGGATCACAACCTATTCCAGCATCACGCTTGTGATTCTTGTCGGCTTGATCTACTTCGCATTTGCGTGTCCGAAATGGCGCGATCGATTGCTAGCTGCATACCTCTTGTTCGTCCCGTATACATTCGTGGAAGTAGTCACCTTGGGCTATACGTGGGTTACTGGTCGGTTCACTATTTTCCACAGGCATGAACACGCATTCGGTCTCACGGTCGGCCAACATCTCACGGCAATGGTAATTCAGGGCCTGACTTCGGGGCCCTTGGTTTCGTTTTTGTTGATGTCGATAATTGCGTGGGCTTATTTAAAGGTCCGGCTTGGAGCACGGACTTCCGGATCGGGCTACTCAAATGACAACGAATCAGTGACAACCTCGGAAAGTTCCTCTTCGCGCTAGGGCGTTGATTCGGTCCCAATCATCTCCGGGCATTCAGCAGATCATAGATGCGAGTCACCGCAATCAGCGGAACGCCAGGCGCTGTGATCGTTGAGAAGTGTTCCTTATGTTTGGTCAAATCGGCGCGCTTGGCGGCGTCCTCCGCGGAAACGCCTTGTTGCTTCAGCCGCGAAATTTCCGTCCAGACGTCACGAAGGTAGGCTTGGAAGTAGTCAATTTTGGCTCTGTCGGTGAATGCTTCGCCGTGACCGGGAAGCACGGTCACGAACTCGAGCTTCTTCAGCTGGTCCAACGTCGCGACCCACTCATCCACGAAAGCGTCGCTCATGTTCGACAGTGTTGAGGTCAGCATATCGCCAGTCATGACGATCTTTTCTTTCGGCAGGTAAACAACGACATCGCCTGCAGTGTGGGCGCGGCCGAGAAACCGGATCTGGATTTCGCGATCGCCTCGATAAAGGGTCATGTTGGTCCGGAGTGTTACATTGGGTGGCGTTGGTTTCAGTTCTGCCTGCGAGGCGGCGTTGTTCTGGGCCGCTTGAAGCTGCGTTTGCAGCATCGCCTTGCGGGTGGCGTCGGATTCCATCGCGATGCGTTGCTTCAGATTTTCGATCTGGCCTGGAAGACCGGTAACGTAGTTCTTGTACAGAGGCATTTGGAGCGACTTGCCGCCCAGCAGCATCTCGCGGGTGAACTCATGACCGATGATAGCGACGTCTTTGTCGAAGATCTGATTGCCATGCGCATGATCATAGTGAAAGTGCGTGTTAATGACCGTGCGCACGGGCTTGTTCGTGATGGTTTTGATCTCGTCGACCAAGACCCATGCAGCTGCAGGCGAGACGTGATCGTCGACAATGATGACGTCGTCAGTATTCACAATCACTGACGAATTGCCCACGACCGTGAGAGCGCCGGTCCCAACCGCGTGATAGACGCCTTCCGCAACTTTGTTGAACCGGAATGCGTTTCCGTTATGGGCCGTCCCCGCCGGTTGCCGTTGCGACTGAACACCCGCGACCGCAAGGGTGATCAGGACCGCCGTGCATGCCACCGCCATTGCTAGTCGGGCCATATTCCTCCTTATTTTTAGCCACAATAAGGCACAAAAACACAAAAGGGGTCAAGCCGAAGTCCTTTTGTGTATTTTGTGCCTTTTTGTGGCCGTTCCCGTTGTTCAGGGCTTCGTCGCAAATGGACCGACTTCCGGCTTCGCCTGAGTGTTGGCAAGCGGGCCCAGTTCGGCGGTGACGCCTCGCGCGATTGCGGCCGTTTCGCTGCCTGCCTGGAAGCATGTGAAGTCGGCGCGGTCGCGCCAGGCCAGCGGGCCGCATAGCCGGACACCGGCTTTGATCGCGGCGTCATGCACGATGTTGATCGCGCGCTCGTAGTCGGGTGTGCCCTGGCGGTAGCCGCTGAAATTGCCAAGATCTCCACTGGCCGCGAAGAAGGCTGTGACGCCAGGGATTTTGGCGATCTCGTCAGCGTTCTTGAGGCCTTCGAGAGTCTCGATCATCAGGACCAGTACCACGTTGTCATTGATCGTGTTCCGATAGCCGCCTGGGACATTGCCCCACATTGCTGCGTCGAAAGCCTGACCGCCGCCATTGCTACGCCGTCCCAGAGGCGGGAAGTACGTCCAGTTGCGCGCTTCGATGGCTTCTTCAACGGTATCCACTGTCGGCACGACGACAACGAGCGCTCCGGCATCGAGCGCATGCTGAATCTCGCGCTCATCCGTGTAGGCCACACGCACGCCTGGAACAGCTTTCGCTGTCGGGCACGTGCGCCACATGCGCGAGACGGCTTGCCAGTCGCGCTGATCGTGCTGCATCTCCGTCCAGATGAAGTCGTAACCTGCATTGGCCATCGCGCAATATACCGCCGGATCGGTTGAGTTGAACAGCGTTCCACCAGTGACT
>QHXA01000698.1:2855-4466 GCA_003222755.1 Acidobacteriota bacterium | reverse complement strand
CGGCCAAACGCCTGGAACAATCGTCGCTTTCGATGTGAAGGGACCCGGCATGCTTGCCAACCGTCGCGATTTCGCGACGCTCGCGATGGGCAACGGCGACGGTAGCGTTGTCGATTCCGAGGGACGGCTGTACGTGACCTCCAATGCCGGCGTGCAGGTCTTCGACAAAACCGGAAAGTATCTCGGCCTCATTCCGACACCTCGAGGCGTGATCAGCGTCGCCTTCGCCGGTCCCGACAAGAAAACGCTGTACGTCGTCGGTTCGGGCGCCGAGGATGCGAACGGACAGCCGATCCGTGAAGGTCCGCAGCAGACGGCCGCAACCATTTACAAGCTGCCGATGATCGCGCAAGGCGTAAAAGGCCGCGCGAAATAAACGCAGTGGGCAGCCGAACACCGGCGGCCCAGGAACGTTCTTTATAGTTCCGATTCCAACCGGAGGTGATTAGCAACGTTCAGGACACCAAACACCCGGTTCGCAGCTAATGCGGCAAACATCAACAAATGACGCCAAAAGGCCCGTGCGAAATTTGCTTCGTTACAAGCGTAAGGATTATCGCTACATTTTGTAGCGCTACAATGTTTAGCGCACGAAAGAACCTGAGTAACCTCGAACAGCTTGTCATGGACGTTCTATGGGAACGCGGCGAAGCGACAGCAGAAGATGTGCGTCAAAAGCTGGCGAACCGTCACTTCATGAAGGAATCCACGGCGCGGACGATACTTCGGCGGCTTGAAGAAAAAGGTTATGTCGAACATCGCGTTGAAGGCCGCACCAACGTTTACGTTGGACGCGAGGCCCCTCAGCGTGTTGCCGCAAAAGCGGTGCGGCAGATCATTGATCGCTTTTGCGGCGGATCCGTGGAGCAACTGTTAGTCGGAATGATCGACCATGAGGTCATTGATCATCGTGAGTTGACAAATCTCGCCCGCAAGATCGCGCGCCGGCGAGCGGCGAAGGAGAAGTGAAATGCCTCAGGTGCTTGTTCTGTATTTGGGTAGCATGACGCTTCGGTCTTTATGCCTGATGGCATTTGCCGGAATGGTCACTCTGTGCCTGAGAAGGGTTGCAATCCGCCATGCAGTCTGGACGGTAGCGCTCGGCTCGATGATGCTCCTGCCCATCGCGGACACGCTGGTACCCACGACTGCCGTGCCGCGATCAATCCGCCAGATTGCCCGTCAACCTTCCTTCCTGATCCTTACAGAAGGTGCGAAACCATCGGTCCAGGCAGCGCCGGAAATGGTGGCGAACGGACATTCGTCTGGAGGCACTAATTACGATTGGTGGCAAATCACTCTCATGATCTATGCGAGTATCACCGGATTGTTGCTGTTGCGTACGGGGATCGCTCACTGGCGCGTGTGGCGTTTAAAACGAACAAGCCCTCAGGTGGAAACGCCCGCGTTTAACGAGATGCTCGAGGCGCTTGAATTTCGGCGGCGATCGCCGAAGCTTGTTGAATCGTCGCTGGTACGCGTTCCGGTCACTGTCGGATTCTTCAAGCCGGTCGTCCTTTTACCGCAGGTCTGGCATTCCTGGAGCGCCTGGGATCTGCGCGCCGTCCTTGCTCACGAACTCACGCACGTGCACCGAGCGGATTGGGCGAT
>QHXA01000698.1:0-2820 GCA_003222755.1 Acidobacteriota bacterium | reverse complement strand
TTCTGGTTCAATCCCTTCTCTTGGTGGCTCGAACGGCATTTGTGTTCGCTGGCCGAACAAGCCAGCGACGAAGCATCGCTTTTGTTGGTTGGCGATGCTCCGCGGTATGCGGAAGTATTGCTCGCGTTTGCAACCGAGGTCCGGGATGGACGCCGGCTCATTGGAGGTATGGCCATGGCAAGACTAAACATTCGCGCTCGCATAAATCGAATTCTGGCGCTCCAGTATCCGCAATCCGGAATTCTCAAAAGAGCCGGATGGATCGCAATAATTGTTACGATGGTCCCCTTGTTGTATATCGCTGCGGCCGCGCAGGGGCCGGCGCCCAATGCGGCGACGAGCACTCCAGCACCCCGGCGCAGTGCAGGTCCGGCTTTGCCGCAGGAATCTCGGCCGACCGAATCCGAGCCTAAGTCGAATTCCCGAGCTCCAAACGCGGCAATCGAACCACAAAACGTGAAGCCGGAGAACTTGATCGACGACGCCTTCAAGGCGGCGATTCAGACACAAGGGCTTTCCGAAGCCGACCTGCTCTCCGATGAATTGAAGGCATTGGCCGAGGGGCAGAAGGCATTGAGTCACGGGTATGTGGGCCATTGGCTGCATCCGCCCTACGAACTGCCGGCAAACATCACGATTCCGCCAAATTCGTATGCATTCTTGCTTAGCGGAGCCGAAGGCGGAACGGTTTCCTTTCGCCGTGCGGAAGGCACGGCATGGCATTCGGTGAGTTACGGCTGCCAAACGTGCTCTTTCTTCGTGAATGAGACCGGCATTGGCCCAGAGAATCTTGGCGGTCCCGGAATACTCTTCAAAATGGAAGAAAAAACCTCGACGAATGCCGGGACATCTCATGGGGAAGCGGGAGTTATCCCGCCTGCATCAACCGGCGATCTAACCATGACATGTCGCGCGCGGGAGTGCTGGGCGACTCAGTTGTCGCCCTGGAACTTCGAGCAGACGTCCTCAGCACGTTTCAAGTTCGACGTTGCCAAATTCGACTTACCGGCATCGAATTTTTCTCAGGTTCTGATCATTATTTCGAGGTAGCACATGCGCCAAACTGCCGTGGCTTCGACGAATTTCTTTGGATCGACACATTGGAGTGTCTCCACGGCGATGCGGCTGGCACTCGTTGTCGCGAAAGGTAATGACAACGACTGCGTCCTCGGATTTCTGAAGGCCAAGGATGAAACCGTTAAAGACTGGTCGGGGAACAATCTCCCTGCACCGGCTGACTTCTGAAGGAAAAACGCGATGAGAAATGAGAGACGCCTAGGACCGGAAGCCGGTCACGGCGCGGGAACCCGATACAAGTTGCGCTGCACGCTCTCGCGCGTGAAGGCGTATGTGTCAGCAGTCGGGCCGGGCTCAACATTGCTCGACGGAATTACCCGCGCTCCTGGCAGCTTCAAGATCTCCTGCTCAGACGGAAGCCCATGGACGATACTTTCGGGCACCATATGGCCAGGGGCCAATGGCAAGACGTAGGCCTTGCCCACGTTGTTCGCAAACCTACCCTGCACAAACAAATGTTTCCCGTCCCCGGACCACCCGATCTCTATTGGGGGCGGGAGTTGTGTCAGAAGCGGAGCGCCGCCATCGACCCGGAAAATTACCATACCGTCGCTCGCATGCAAGCCTAAGCCTAACACGAGCCAGTTACGGTCTGCGGATTCGCCCATTAGGCCAACAAAAGGCTGGTCGATGGCTTTCCGCAGCCCGCCTCCGTCTTGCTGGACACGGTAAAGGAACGCAGAGGTGCCCTCGACCCTGCGGAAAAAGACTTCACCGGTCGCGCCGAAGACGGGCTGTTCACCTTCGATGTTGGGAATTTGCCGGGGCGGCGAGCGGCGGTCGAGCGGCGCGAGCCACAACCGCAATTTACCACCGCTATCGGGTGATGCCACCACGACCTGACGACCGTCCGGAGAAATGTCGTAACCTGCTCCGCCAGTCCCCGCCAGTGCCACCGCAAAGCCCGGCAGCAACGGCTCGCTGCGTCCGGAATCGAGTTCCGCGACCCACAATTCGCTCGAAGCCCCTTTTCGCACTTGGTAGAGCAGCCGCTTCCCATCGGGGGTAAATTTGGGCGCGAAAGCGTAACCTTCCAGCGAGATCTGCCGATCGCCTCCGCCGTTGTGCAGCCAGATCGAACTCTGCGTCAATCCCACGGCCGTGATGAACGAGCGGCCGTCGGACGCCATGGCGAGTCCTTCTTCTTCGGTCGGCCCCGAAGTAATCTGCTCCGGCTGGCCGTCCGGGAACCGCTGACGCCAGATATGGAACGCCCCGCCGGAGTCGGAGCTGAAGTACATCCACTTCCCATCGGGCGACCATGCGGCGAAAGTACAGGCGCCAGTGGGCGGGCCGACCTGCTGCCCCGCCGAACTGCCGTCCAGCGGGGCCAGGCGGCACCGCACAAGGACTCCCCGCTCGTTCATCTCCACCAACAGCATCCGTTTGCCGTCGGGTGAGGGATAAGAGCGATGGACCATGCCGCGCTCATGGGGCGGCACATAGAGATCACGCGACTCGGCCCGGCTCTCATCGGCCGTCACGAGCGCCATATGCAGGACCTGATCTTTGATCTCAGAAAACAGCAGCTTCGATTTGTCGATCCAACCGAGGCCCGAAGCGTTCGGAAGCCACAGACGCGGTTCTCCCCCCAAAACCGGCACGGCCCAAGTGTCCCAAATCGGCCCTGGAACCGTGTACGCGATCCGCGACCCGTCGGGTGAAAACCCCGGGCTCATCTTAGGGCGATCATCATGAGTGAGCTGGACCGGCTCGCCGCTGGGCAGCATCTTCACGTAGACT
>QHXA01000697.1:582-3403 GCA_003222755.1 Acidobacteriota bacterium | reverse complement strand
TAGCGCGTCGACGGCTTTCACCTCCACCACAATCGTGTCGGCGATGAGAAAGTCCAACCTGTAGCCGCAGTCCAGTTGAGTTCCCTTATAGTGCACCGGCAGAGATTTTTGCTGTTGGAAGGCAATACCCCGCAACGAAAGTTCCCGAGCGAAACACCGTTCGTAAGCCGATTCCAATAAACCGGGCCCCAATTCCCGGTGCACTTCAATGGCGGCTCCGATGATAGACGACGAGAGATCGTTAATCCTATCCATGGCGGATGAAGGGACTGCAGCGCACCCTTCAGATGGGGATTTTACCGCGGAGACGCAGAGAAATCTCTGCGTCTCTGCGGTGAATCCCCCGGGGCAAAGCCGACACTTTGGGGGCCCTCAATTTTCTTTCAACAAGCGCGGTTTCACCATAGACTGTCGCCAATGTTTCCATTCACTAGTCGTAGAAACTTCTGTCGAACAATGATCGGCGGTCTGACGAGCCTATCTCTCTCCCGAATCGCGTTCGCGCGTCAGTCAAATGGGCCGATTACGGCCACGAAGCTGAGCGAGAACATAATCCTCTTCACCGGTGCCGGGGGGAACATCGTGACCCTAACCGGACCCGATGGGTTATTAATGGTCAATGGCGGTCTACCCGAGCGATCGGCCGATTTGACAAAGACCCTTTCCAGTCATTTCAACGTCAACCGCGTCCAGGTCCTGTTCAATACCGATTGGCATTTGGAGAACACCGGTTCGAATGAGACGCTCGGGAGCGCTGGCGCGAAAATCATCGCGCACGAGAACACGAAGCTGTGGCTCGGTACCGATATCCGTGTTGAATGGGAGAATCGGACTTATAAGCCCAGACCGGCCAAGGCCCTTCCGAACCAGACGTTCTACACATCCGGCAAGATGACATTTGGAAAAGAAGAAGTCCGTTACGGATACCTGGGACAGGCTCATACGGATGGCGATATATACGTCTTCTTTCCCGGTCCCAACATCCTGATGACCGGTGATGTGTTTACCGCAGGCGCCTACCCGATTCCAGATTACTGCACCAACGGCTGGCTCGGCGGTCTCGTGAATGCCACAAAGAGTCTGATCGACTTATCCGACGCGGCGACAAAGATTGTTCCCGGAATCGGTCCGGTGCAAGCTCGTGCCGAATTGGAGAGCCAGCTGGAAATGTGCTCCACGATGAAGACCCGGCTCGCGGACTTGATGCGGCAGGGCAAAGGCGCCGACGAGATCGTCGCCGCCGCCCCTACCGCGGAGTTCGACAAGAAGTGGGGTAATCCGAAATTGTTTTTATCCGTTGCATACCGTGGCTTATGGAGCCATGTACGCGAATTGGGTGGAATTGTCTAATGCGATCTTCGATGCGTTACGTTCTCATGACTGTTGCTTTCGCGCTCGCGGTCTTATCATCCGCTTCGCGGAACGTCGGCTCAGCGTATCCGCTGCAGCAACCTCTCTCGTCAACTGCGACTTCTCCGCAACGCGCGCTCCTCGATCAGTATTGCGTAACCTGCCACAATCAGCGCAGCAAAACCGCGAACGTCATGTTCGACACGATGGATCTCGGGAACCTGTCGAAAGATGCCAAGATTTGGGAGCGAGCGGTGCGAAAGCTTCGAGGCGGCATGATGCCTCCTCCCGGTGCGCGCCAACCGGACCGCGCCGCTTTGGAGTCATTTGCTTCATGGCTGGAACAGTCGCTGGATCAGGCCGCTGCAGCAAATCCCAATGCAGGCAGCGTCGCAGTGCATCGGCTCAATCGCGCGGAATACTCGAACGCGATCGAGGACATTCTCGCGTTGCGTGTTGACGCCACGGCGCTGCTTCCATCAGATGACATCAGCGACGGCTTTGACAATATCGCCGGCGTTCTGAAGGTGTCTCCTTCCTTCCTCGATCAATACATTTCTGCGGCACGCCTGGTTGCGACACAAGCGATTGGGGATTCTTCACCGAAGGCCCTCAGCACGAATCTTCGGGTACCTCCCGGCACCGACCAGAGTGTTCACATCGAGGGTTTGCCACTGGGAACGCGCGGCGGAATGGTGGCTGAGCATTTGTTCCCGGCCGATGGAGAATACCGGTTCACGATAAGCGGTCTTGCGGTAGGGGGATATGGCGGCGGTCTGGAGTATGAACATACGCTTATCCTCCTGATCGATGGCGCTAGGGTTTTCGCGGGGAACATTGGCGGCGAGGAGGACCGTAAAGCTGTTGATCAGCAGCAGGCCAGAGCCGTAACTGCGATCTCCGCTCGTTTCCAGAATATCCCCGTGAATATAAAGGCCGGTCCACATAAAGTGGGCGTTACGTTTATCGCCAGGACCTTTGCGCAATCCGACAACGTTCTGCGTTCATTCGCGCCGAGCGGCGGTGTGGGACGCATTCCCAGAGTCGGAGGTGTTGAAGTTGTGGGCCCGTTCAATTCCGTCGGCGTGAGTGAGACGCCCAGCCGTAAGCGCGGTTTCACATGCCGGCCGACTAAAGACACTGAAGAACTGTGCGCCACCGAGATCCTTTCCAACATTGCTCGCCGCGCGTTTCGTCGGCCAGTTACCGAACGAGATCTCGTCGCCCCACTCTCCTTTTACCGTGCCGCCCGCAGCACGGGTGATTTTGAAGCAGGCATTCGAGACGGAATTACTTCGGTTCTCGCAAGTCCGAAGTTTCTGTACCGGACCGAGCAGACTCCTGAAAGTGCTGCGCCGGGTTCGAACTATCGCATCAGCGATCTGGAATTGGCATCGCGTCTGTCTTTCTTTCTTTGGAGCAGATTGCCGGACGATGAGCTTCTGAATGTTGCGTCTCTAGGAAAGCTGAA
>QHXA01000697.1:0-572 GCA_003222755.1 Acidobacteriota bacterium | reverse complement strand
TGCCGCCACGCGGGAGAAACAGGTGCGCCGGATGCTGGAGGACCCCAAATCGAAATCATCGCTGGTGACGAATTTTGCGTTCCAGTGGTTGAATGTGCGCGGAATCGATGGCATCGATCCGGACGGTTTCATATTCCCCAGCTTCGACCAGAATCTGCGCGTTGCCTTCCGGCGTGAAATGGAACTGTTCATTGAAAGCATCATCCGCGAAGATCGAAGCGCGCTCGATCTCCTTACGGCAAATTACACGTTCGTTAACGAGCGACTGGCGCTGCATTATGGCCTTCGAGACGTTCGCGGAGACCAATTCCGGCGAGTCACGCTCGCCGATGAAAATCGCTGGGGCCTACTGGGCAAGGGCAGCGTCTTGATGGTGACTTCTTATGCGAATCGCACCGCACCCGTAATTCGTGGCGCGTATATTCTCGAAAATATCTTAGGGACACCGCCGTCACCGCCTCCGCCGGATGTAGAAGGGTTTCCCGAAAATAAGGAAGGCGCTAAGCAGTTAACGGTCCGCGAGATCATGCAAATACATCGCGCCAAACCGTCTTGTAATGCCTGCCATGGCG
>QHXA01000696.1:1861-4536 GCA_003222755.1 Acidobacteriota bacterium | reverse complement strand
CAACGTCGCGGCGAGGGATATTGGGCGGTCGTAGACCGCCCCCTGGAATTTGGACATTTCGCACTCGCGGAGCGGTGCTGGGAAATTAGCCAGGGGTACGCGTTTTTGCGTACCCCTGGAATACTCCGACACTCTGGAGTCCGCACCCTGAAAGAGTGTCGCGGACTCCTCGCACCCCTGCCGGGGTGCGATTCTTGGTGCGTCTCAATACCAGGGGTACGCAAAAAACGCGTACCCCTGGCTAATCTCCTCGCACCGCTCCGCGGTGCTATGGACCGTCATAGCCCTACAGTAGTAGCAAGTCAGTTACGGCCCGCCACCGGCATCGCGAAGACGAACCGTTCGCCATCGGGACTGACGTTCTTCCACTGTGATGCGTTTCCCCCCAACGGACCTGGCAGATTGAACAGAAGCCTGGGAGTTCCTGCCTGGAATGAAGGACTAGTGGTCACGTCGACGGCCATGATGAGAAATGTGATTGGCAGATGTTATCGACGCGCAGGGTCGACCGTCTGGTCGGCAAGGGGGATCGTAATCGCGATGCGATCCTCCGGACCGAGGTTTCGCGTGATGTGACCCTTGCCCGTCGTATCCTCGATCAAATTGATGTGCCCTGGACCGACTGCAACCTTCTGACCTCCCGCAACCTCAATCTCTCCTCGACCGCTGAGGGTGATCACGAACTGGCGCCTCGGACCTGTGTGCCATTCGTTTGAGTTGTTTGGCGGTCTCCGACTGAACTCCACGCCGGTAGCCTTGATCATTTCCGTCGCGTTGCCGGTCAGTTTCATCTCAATCTCTTCAGCGTGACTCTGTCCATCTGGACCCGTGTAGATCCGGGTCATCATGATAGGTTTCCGCGTCTGAGCGACGACATCTGGATCGGTGTGTGCCAGCCACATCAAAGAGAATGAACCGGCAACGGCAACGAATACCAATGGTCTCGTGATCGACTTCATGACGTCCTCCTTAGATTGGATCGAGGCAGTCTATTCGACGGCCGGCATCAAAGTCCACGTTTCATCGCCGACCGCTCGGTGTACAATTCCGGAATCCAAAAATTCGCCTCAACAACTCGCACGAAGAAGGAGGAAACATGATGACAAAATCAGCGATGGTCCTTCTGATTCTTCTTCCTTCGATCCTGTTCGTATCCGCACAGGAGTTACGTAACCCTGCTGCTTCGCAGACGCCTTTAGCTGGCCAGGCCGCGAGTTCCGGAAGCTTGAGACAGATCGTTCCGGCTCACTATGTATACTCGACGACCAACGCAGGCAGGGTTTTTAGCAGTGGCGTGGTTGTCACAAGCGACGGCGCGTTGGTGGTCGACGCCTTGGATTCAGAAGCGATCGCACGCGCGGAACGAGAATCAATTTCCTCCATCATCAAGCAGCCCGTTCGGTATCTTGTTTCCTCCTCCTTCCACGATCCATTCAGCAAGGGGAATATTGCCTACGCAGACGTGTTCAAGATCGGACACGAAAACTATCGTGCCGGCCTTCTTGACCAGATGGTACGCGGTGGCGCGTCCGCCGAAGAGCAGCGGGCGAGACTGCCGAACGAGACGTTTCGTGATCGCGTGACCTTCTACTTCGGCGGCAAGGAAATTCAGGTTCTCTATTTCGGCCGGGCTCACACGCAGGGAGACAGCATCGTCTTTGTCCCCCAAGACCGAATTGCCTATTTGAGCGAAGTTTTCTTTTCTGAGGAATTTCCGAATATGGCGCAGGGCTACGGTGTCTCATGGCTGCGAGTGCTGGATGCGGTAATGGCGCTCGAAGCCGATATTTTCGTGCCGGGCCATGGCCCCATTCCCGAAGACCCCAGGAGAACTCGAGCCGGGCTTCAGCGCATGCGGCAGATACTTATTGATGCACGAGACGCTATCCAGAACGAGATTGCGCGCGGGGCGACCGAAGATCAGGCTGCCGCCGCGGTGAAACTCCAGCAGTACGAGAAGCTGCCGACATACACTGCACAGCGAGAAGTTACGGTGCGGCGGATGTATAAAGAACTGACGGGCAACATCCCATGAAGCGAGGCGCGGCCTGACTCGCGGCTTATACCTGCGCTAAGATCCTTGATAACCGATCACGTTAACTATCTTGGCCAGGAGGTCCATATGATGCGGACGTGCCTCGCTCTCATGTTGTTCCCGACTAGACCCTCAGCATGCTATAAAAACGAACCCCTTGCCGCAGGTGAGATCTTTGCAGTGTAATGCTCGCCGTGTCTGTTGAAAAAATCCGCGTCGATTCCATCCTTTGGGCGCTCTTGTTCCTGCTCGCCGCCAGTGGATGCGCCGCTCTCATTTACGAGATCGTGTGGTTTCAGCTGTTGCAACTGGTGATTGGCTCCTCGGCTTTATCTCTGGGATTGCTGCTGGCTACTTACATGGGCGGACTCTGCCTGGGCAGTGTTGCTCTGCCGCGGCTGCTTTCACCCGAACGACATCCACTTCGCGTATACGCGTTCTTAGAATTGGGAATTGGCGTGTTGGGGATAGGCGCGTTATTCGGAGTGCCGCTGATTGGACACTTGTACCTTGTCGGCGCAACAGCAGGCACTGCTGGACTCGTGGCGCGTGGCGCGGTTGCGGCCGCGTGTCTGCTTCCGCCGACTTTGCTGATGGGAGCATCATTTCCGGCAATTGCGCGGTGTGTGGAAACCACACC
>QHXA01000696.1:0-1823 GCA_003222755.1 Acidobacteriota bacterium | reverse complement strand
ACTCTACAGTGCCAACGTCGCGGGCGCGGTTATTGGCTGTGCCGCGGCGGGCTTCTATCTGCTGCGTGTCTATGATATAGCTGTCGCAACGTATACTGCCGCCGTAATCAACGCGGCAACAGCGCTCATTGGGTTCGCGCTCGCAACCGTTGTTCTTCACCGGCATGCAGACGACCAGCCTCCTATACAGATCAAGCCCGGGCAGCGTGCGCCTGGTGCGATTCTTGTTTATATCGCGATCGCGCTTTCCGGTTTGAGCGCTCTTGGCGCCGAAGTGGTGTGGACGCGACTGCTGTCGCTCTTGCTTGGCGCGACGGTGTATACGTTTTCTATCATTCTCGCTGTTTTTCTCGTGGGATTGTGGGCTGGCAGTGGCGTGGGCTCATTTTTGGTACGCCGGCTTCGCCATCCGCGATTGGCACTGGCCGGCACTCAGTTTCTGCTCGCCGTGGCGATCGCGGCCACGGCTTATACGATCAACCGGTGGCTTCCCTTCTGGCCCGTCGATCCATGGCTGTCGATGAATCCATGGTTTAATTTCGATCTCGACATCATGCGATGTCTGCGAACGATCTTCCCGGCGACGGTATTGTGGGGTATGAGCTTCCCCCTGGCATTGGCAAGCTCAGCGGTGGAAGAAGAAGACCCGGCGCGGTTATCCGGCACCATCTATGCGGCCAACACCGCCGGCTCGATCGTGGGTGCGTTGGCATTCAGCCTTGCGCTGATTCCCGCCATCGGCACGCGAGGCTCGCAGCAGGTGTTGATCGGCCTGGCGGCAGCCGCGGCGGTCATCGCCACTGCCGCGCATGTTTGGATCACGCGGAAGCAAATGTTGCCGATTCGATTTGGCGCCGCCATCCGTTTAGCGGCAACGCTCGCGGCTACGGTAGTTCTTGCGGTGGCTTTGATTGTGACAGTGTCGGATATTCCATGGCAGGTGATCGCGTACGGCCGGCGCGTTGCGCCAATTCTGCGGGGTCTCGATCTGTCGTCGGAAGCCGCACCACTATTTGTCGGCGAGGGGATGAATTCATCTGTGGTCATCACAGACCGTGCCGGCCAGCGATTCTTTTACGTCAGCGGCAAATCAGAGGCTTCGTCAGCGCTGCTGGATATGAGACTGCAGCGAATGATGGGACACCTGCCCGCCTTGGTCCATCCGCAACCGCGCTCGGTGCTCGTGGTTGGATTTGGCGCAGGTGTCACGGCAGGGTCTTTCGTGCCGTATCCGGGCGTGGAGAGCATCGTCATTTGCGAACTGGAGGCGATGATTCCCCCCGCCTCGAATAAATTTTTCGCCTCGCAGAATTACAACGTGCTCGAAGACGGCCGGACGCGGATGGTATACGACGACGCCCGCCATTTTATTTCCACTACGCCGGATAAATTCGATGTGATCACTACCGATCCCATCCACCCGTGGGTGAAGGGCACCTCCGCGTTGTACTCGAAAGAGTACTTCGAGCTCGTCCGAAGTCACCTGAATCCCGGCGGTGTGGCGGCACAGTGGTTGCCGCTCTACGAAAGCGATCAGGAAACCGTGAAGACCCAGTTGGCCACTTTCTTCGAAGTGTTTCCAAACGGCACTGTCTGGAGCAACTATTTAAACGGTGATGGGTACGATCTCGTGCTGCTGGGCCGGCTGGATTCTTCAAGTATCGATGTCGATCGAGTGCAGCAACGTCTCGGTCAACCGAAATATTCCAAAGTATCGGCCTCCCTGGCTGAAGTCGCATTCAATTCTGCCGCGGAGTTGTTTGCCACGTACGCGGGCACGGCTTCAGACCTGACGCCCATGCTGAAGGGCGCTCAGGTCAATC
>QHXA01000695.1:3377-3872 GCA_003222755.1 Acidobacteriota bacterium | reverse complement strand
AATCTGCTCTTCCGAAACTTGGCCGCGGTACGTCGGCATCACCGGCGGATACCCCTTCACGATTTTCGCGTTGGGCGTAATTATCGATTCGCGAATGTAGCTCTCATCGAATTTCGCCGTGCCGCCTCCTTCCAGCGGCACGTCCGTGCCGTACAGGCCGCCCAACTGTGGACAGCGTTGTCTCGAGCCGGTCGCGTGGCAATTCACGCAATTGAGGGCGGAGAACAACTTCTCTCCCGTTTGCACCGGCGATTCTTCCGTCACGCCACCGAGCCATTTCTGGAAATCCTCCGGCTGCATCACCACGACGCGGCCGATCATTCCAGAGTGATATGTGCCGCAGTACTCCGCGCAAAACAGGTGATACTCACCGGCCCGCGTCGGCTGGAACCACATCGTTACGTAACGCCCGGGCAGCACGTCCTGCTTTACGCGGAACGCCGGAATGTAGAAGCTGTGAATCACGTCCTGCGATGCCAGTGTGAGCTTCACCGG
>QHXA01000695.1:0-3368 GCA_003222755.1 Acidobacteriota bacterium | reverse complement strand
AAGCTCATTAATCTCGCGGCGGCCGTTCGGATGCTGAATCTTCCACATCCATTGCCGGCCCACGACATAGACATCCATGGCCTGATCAGGAACGCGCGAATTTGCGATGTACAGGCTCGAGCCCCAAGTGAACATCACAAGTGTGATCATGAACGGGATCACGCTCCACGCGATCTCGAGCGCGAAACCTTCATGCACTTGCTCCGCGGTTGAGTGGGGCTTGCGCCGATACTTCACTGCGAAATACAGAATGAGAACAAAGATCAGGAGCGAGAAGAACACGGTCACTCCCGTAAGGAAGAAGTAGAGTAGATCCACACCTCTCGCGATCGTGGATGCAACCTCCGGGAAAAGTGGAAACCCGATCATGTCTCCCGCCTTCGGCTTATGATGATGAACACGGCAAGGATGAATACGGTCGCCAGGCTCGCGGCTCTTACCGTGTTCATAATGACGAGCCCGTACTTTCCGGTCGCTGGATTGTAGTGATAGCAGTAGAGCAGAATACGGTCCACGATCGTGCCGATCTTATGTTGGCTCGCCTGCACCAGACCGAGCCGGAGATCGCGTGAAGAAAATTCAATCCCGTACAGATATTGCGAAACACGGCCACCGGGCGTGAGAACCACGATCGCACTGGCGTGCGCCCATTGCTTGGTGTATTCGTCCCATTTGTACCGGTAACCGACGGCTTCCGTGAGACGTTGTATCGATTCTTTCGAACCCGTCAGGAAGTGCCAACCGGAAGCCGCTCCAGGCCTGCCGTAATCCTTCACATACACATTCTTCTTCGCGGCGGCGAGCTCCGGCTTCTCGTTCGCGTCGAAGCTGACCGTCACCACTTCGAATTCGTCGCCAATACTCAATGCAAGCGGCCGCATGCCCTTGACCAGGCCGTTCAAGGTCATCGAGCAAAGCATCGGACACTCGAAATACACTAGCGACAACACCACCGGTTTTCCTTGAAAGAAGTCGCGGAGCTGCACATCGGTTCCCGATTCATCTTTGAAGCCTAGATCCAGCGGCAGCACCTCGTTCAGCTTTTGATCTACGCCGATTTCCGTGAGAATGCCGGCCGGCGGATCCTGAGCCCGCAGGCCGGGAGTCGCGAACAGCACAAAGACGAATAAGATCTTCTTCATTTCTTCTGCCTCTGAAGAAACAGCTGCATCGCCCGGTCGATCGGAATACGGGCAGTGCCTTTGTCCCGATCGATCCATCGATACGTTGAGAGGATCTCGTCTTCCTGCCGGCGCAGCTGTTGCAAATCGTCTTGCGGACTGATTTGCAGGTGTGGTTCGGGAACCGCCGCGGGAGCATTGACCAAAACCGGTTGGCTTTCGCGGCGGGCCTGCGCCTGCTCGAATTGATGAAACATCCACCAAATTCCGACGTGAATTAGCAAACCCAGGACGACCAATCCAACCGCGAAGTACAGGACGTACTTCGGGCTCATATCCGTGGTTTCGTGCCGGTGTTCAGTCATGCCGCTGTCTCCACAACAAAGTTCGGATCCCGCAGCGGAAGAAGGGCGCGCCTGTTGAGGTGTCCTAAAAAGACATACAACCAGATGGCTCCGATTGCCGCGAAAAGCACAACGTCGAATAGATGAATCCTGACGCGCGGCAAAAACGACGGCGCGATCAGCCAGTACAAATCGACCCAGCGCATCAGAAGGACTGCGATCGCAATGCCGCCAAGAAATCTCTTGTTGCGTTTATTCCCGCGGCCGAGCAACAAAAGAAAAGGCACCGCAAAATGGAACAGCGCCAGAACTGCCGCGACCCACTGCCACCCGTTGGTTCCGCGGTGCAGATACCAGGGAATCTCTTCAGGAAGATTGCCGGACCAGATGATTAAGTATTGCGAGAACGAGATGTACGCCCACAGCATCACAAACGCGAGGAGGAGATTGCCGAGATCCTGGAACACCGCGGAGTTCAACACTTCCGATACGGGCGGAGATTCGGACAACAGACCTGCGACTGGAATGACAAATGCGAGCGCAGCCAGCGTTTGTCCAACGATGAAGAGCATTCCATAGATCGTCGAAAACCAGCGAGGCTCCAGCGACATGCCCCAATCGATCGACGCGAACGTGATCGTCAGGCTATACACCACGATTCCGGGACCGCTGAGTAGCTGGAATCGGCGAATCAGGCGAGGATCTCCCGTTGCGTCTTGCTGGGCGGACCATCGGTTCAACAGGAACGCAAAGGTGAGCCACAACAAAAAGTAAATAACCGTACGAACGATGAAGAAGGGCACATTTAGATATGCCTGCTTCGCTTGTAGCGCCTGATCGCGCGCGACCACGTCCGGATGCGACCACTCGTACAAAGAATGCACGCCAAAAATCAAAGGCAGGAATAGCACGAGCATCAGTGGGAGCGTTCGCGTGCCCGCCTCCAGGATTCGACGAATAACAAATCCCCAGGTTCCGCCGACCAGATGATGCAGCATCAGTAATGGCAGGCAACCCAGCGCGATTCCGAACCAAAACAGATACGCCATAAGATATGAGCGGAACAGTTGTTCGATCATCGGGGTAGTTTTTCGAGCTCCTGCCGGTCCTGCGGCGGCAGATCTTGAATGCTCGCGTTCTGGCTGAATTGCAGCGCGCGAATGTAGGCGACGATGGCCCAACGATCGCGCGGTTTGATTTGTGCGGCGTAATCGTTCATCGCTCCAAAACCATTGGTGATCACATCGTAGAAATGGCCGGGCGGCGCCTCGCGCAAGCGGTCGGTGTGAAATGATGGCGGACCGCGGCGGAAGCCGCGCCGGACAGCCATTCGACGTGGTCATGACAGGGCGTGCAAAAGATGTTGTATCTCTCGCGCCCGCGAGCCAGCACGTCCGCAGTGATCTCGAATGGAAAGGTTGTCGCGAGTTGTCCGTTCACACGGCCGGCGTACAGATGCTCGTCCTCATCGAGGAAACCGCGCGCTACAACGCCGATAGGCAGGGGCCGCGCCGACCGATGGTCTGCAAAAAATGCGCTTTCCTCGAGCGGTTCGTAGCGCGGTTGATCGGCCATCTGCTGCCGGCACGCGGGAACCAGGAGGAATGCCGCGATTAAGAAACGCATCGCACCGCGGAGCGGTGCACGGAAATTAGCCAGGGGTACGTGTTTTTTGCGTACCCCTGGCGTCGATGCGTAGAACAAGCGGCGGACCCTGAAAGGGTGTCGAGGATTGCTCGCACCCTTTTCAGGGTGCGGTCCTTCCCGAGGACCTAAATCCCGGGGGTACGCAAAGAACGCGTACCCCTGGCTAATTTCCGTGCACCGCTCCGCGGTGCGCTTGTATCCCCTACTCCTGCGCAACTTCACTAACCCCCTTCGGACTCAACTCCGATAAGAACTT
>QHXA01000694.1 GCA_003222755.1 Acidobacteriota bacterium | reverse complement strand
CGGTGGCCACCCAAAACCGGCCATGCGTGGCCACCTCAAAACCGGCCATATGAAAGTCGCATAAAAGCCGACCAATAAGAACGACGCCCGGGACATTAACTCCGGCGAGCTAGTCTCGCCGCCATGAGTAATGTCTTGAGCGAAGAAAAGAAACAACAAGTTATCGCCCTGGGAAAGCTGGGTTGGCCACTACGGCGGATCGAGCAAGAGACCGGTGTGCGCCGAGAAACCGCCGGCGCTTATCTGAAAGCCGCTGGAATCGTGGTCAGTCGGCCGGGTTGGCGTCGGCGATCGCCGGCAAAACCGGCCATACAGGTGGCCACCGACTCGGGCGAATCAAAACCGGCCAATGCGGCCGGGGTCACCACCGACTTTATCCGGCCTTTTTCGGAAAAAACGCCGATCCAACTTCCCGCGGCCAGTCCATCCGACAGTGTCTGCGAACCGTTTCGGGAAACGATCGAACAGGGACTGAGGCGGGGCCGTAATGCCATGGCCATTTGGCAGGACATGGTCACCGACCATGGTTTCAGCGGCGCTTACAACACGGTCAAGCGATTCGTTCGCAAGCTTCGTGGTTCGGAGCAAACCGAAGCCGTTGGCATCATTCTTACTGGACCCGGGGAAGAATCGCAGGTCGATTACGGCACCGGTCCCATGGTTCGCGATCCGCAAACGGGCAAGTACCGGCGGACGCGGCTGTTCGTGATGACGCTGGGCTACAGCCGCAAAGCTGTTCGCTTACTGGTGTTCCGCTCCACTACGCGAACGTGGGCCGAGCTGCATGAGACCGCCTTTCGTCGGCTGGGCGGCAGCTGCCGTGTCGTGGTTCTCGATAACCTGAAGGAAGGCGTACTCACTCCCGACATCTACGATCCCACGCTCAATCCGCTGTTCAAGGATGTGCTGGCGTACTACGGCGTGGTGGCGATGCCCTGCCGGGTTCGAGATCCCGATCGCAAAGGGAAAGTCGAGTCGGGTGTTGCCCACGCGCAGAAAACACCGCTGAAAGGAATGCGCTTCGAAAGCCTGGAAGAGGCGCAGTCGTATCTGGATCAGTGGGAATCGCGCTGGGCCGACACGCGCATTCACGGCACGACCAAGCGGCAGGTGTCGGCGATGTTCGCCGAAGAAAAACCGTTCTTGCTTCCACTGCCACTGGAGCCCTTCCGTTATTACCAATACGGCGAACGCACCGTGCACCTGGATGGATGCGTCGAAGTGGATGCAGCCTATTACAGCGTTCCACCGGGCTGGATCGGAAAGCTCGTCAACGTTCAATCGGATTCGCTTCACGTCCGCATTCTCAATCCGAAAACGCATCAGCTCCTCCGCGAACATGTCCGGCAAGAGCGCGGCCGGCATCGCATCCGCCCGGAGGACAATCCGAAGAAAACGCCGTTCACCACAACGCAGCTGTTGGCTCGCGCTTCCCGCGCCGGATCTCACATCGGCGCATTCTGTGAAGCGATCCATGAACACAAAGGAGAACCCGGCATCCGTGGAATTCTGGGCGTGCTCTCCTTAGCGAAGAAGTTCGGCGTCACTGCCGTCGAGGACGCCTGCTCTGCCGCACTCGAACTGCGCGTTTATGAATACCGCTTCGTTCGCCGTTATCTGGAGCGCCACCCACAACTGACGCTTCGTCAAGTCGACCCTCTGATCCGTGAACTGGTCCAGTATCGCGATCTCATCAACATCAAAATCGAGGAGCAAAACCATGAATCCGATTGAACTCCAACGTGCCTTAAAACAACTTCGTCTCGGCGGCATCGCTGCCGTGCTGGAAATACGTCTCCATCAGGCTCAGACCGAACGCATGGCCCCGATCGATCTGATCTCCTGTCTGGTCTCCGATGAACTGAATCGTCGCGGTGACCGTCTGCTGGAGCGTCGCAAAAAGGCGGCGCAGTTTCGCGATCCGCAAAAGACACTCGATAACTTCGACTTCAACTTCAACAAGAAGATGAACCGGAGCCTCGTCTTCGACCTCGCCACCGCCAACTTCATCGCCAAACATGAAGATGCGTTGTTTTTAGGCCCACCGGGCACCGGCAAGAGTCATCTCGCACAGGCCATCGGCCAGGCCGCGATCCAACAGGGTTATCGCGTCCTCTACCGCGAGACTCACACGCTCCTCAACGACATCGCCGATGCGGCGCTCGATGGAACACGCAAAGAGCACATGGAACTGCTCTCCACGGTTCCTCTGCTCATCATTGACGATCTCGGAATGCGCAAATTACTAGCCACCGCCGCCGAAGATTTACTCGAGATCGTGATGCGCCGCTATGAACGCACGAGCACCATGTTGACTTCAAACCGACCCATTGACGACTGGGGCAAGCTCCTGGGCGATACCGCCGCAGTCACAGCCATGCTCGACCGGCTTCTTCATCACGGTCACGTTCTCAAATCTGGTCCTCGCAGCTGGCGAACGAAAACGCAATTACCGGGCGATGAAAAAAATGAG
>QHXA01000709.1:2696-6700 GCA_003222755.1 Acidobacteriota bacterium | reverse complement strand
AAATTTGGTGATCGCGGGCAATTTGACCGATTTGATTCCAACGTCGGCAAGCATGCTTAGAAACTCCAGTGTGTAGAGCGGATGCCGATCATGAATGAGATAGCGCTTGCTGCCTTTGAAGAACCCGTCTACGCCATCGGTGAGATTGCGTGCAGTCTGCGTCATCCATAATCCGTTCGCCCGGCTCGCAATTCCACCGATCTCTACCCGGCGCGTCGACAACTCCATAAAGAAAAGCACCACGAAGCGTTGCAGTCCGGTCTGCGTCCACACCTCTATCGTGAAAAAGTCACTAGCGACAATCTGGCCCCAATGTCTGCTGAGGAACTCCTTCCACGTCGTCTTCCGGCTCCGTTCTGGGGCTGGTTCAATGCCATGCCGTCTCAGAATATCGGCAATCGTATTGTGTGCCAGCACATGTCCGAGATTGGCAAGTGCTCCCTGAATCCGGCGATAACCCCAGTTTCGATTTTCCTCTGCCATTCGAGTGACGAGCGCAGCAATCTCAGCGGCGGTTCGTGGCCGTCCGGCAGTGCGATGGGCGCTGCCATCATATTTCTTGGCGATCAGCTTTCGATGCCAGGCCAACAGTGTCTCCGGAGTCACGAGGGTCGCGACCTGAGCCAAAATCTTCCAGCCCAATTTCTTTGCCTTCGCCGCAAGTCGGCGGCGCTGGTCATCACTGAACCGCAGTCGCCGATTGCCGATCTGTTCTCGGAGCACGCGATTTTCTTCGATCAGATAGTTAATGACGTGATGTTGATGTTGGTTCATCCATCCGGCGATGGAAGTGACGAGGAATGAAAATGGATCTAACGCCGTTCCCATCCGGCGAATCCTACAGCGAGAACGAGCAATCAAACGAATAATGTCAATCCAATAATCGGATCAAGTTTTTGAACAGGACGGGATTCGCCTCCCACAATTGTCCAGTCAATACTGCGCAAATTCAGTTTGCGAAGTGGTCCTAGCTAGCAACGGTTCAAGCGACAGGAATCTTACCTGCGCGTCACTTTCACGGAGATGGATGCCACGCTCGTCAGCGATACCACTCTGGATCAACTGCCTCAACCCTCTTGCCTGGGCAAAACCAAAATCGATGGCATCGATACGGCCCGGCGCGCATCGTATCGGGAGCCCATTGAAGCTCATTGACACCCGGAACGCAACTTTCCTGTGCCCGTAACGGCAGCTAATTCTCCGGCAAGGTGGTCAACCAGATGTTGCCCGTGATTTCGCCCTGGTTGAAGACGATCTTGTCGCGCGCGACAGACATTCCGAAAGAATCCAGAAGGAATTCGATCCGGCTCTCCTCAAGTGGCTGGTCGAACACGGTGCATCGCCCGACATCGATGATCACGACGGCGTATCCGCCAGGCTGAAGGCGTCCCGGAAAAAAGACAAGAGATTTCACGAGGCACTTCGATGAAGTCCGCCTCGAAACTCCGCGACAACCGGATTGTGATCGCTCAAGTGACTCCAGCGCGATCCACGAACGACGCGGCAGGAAATCAGCCGCGGCAGCCATGAACGCGGCACAAAAATGCCGTCGCAATGGTAGGGCGCGCGAGGATTCCCATCCAACGCAGCGTTTGAGCGAGAGGGCGGCCTGGATGGGCTGCCTGCCAACAGCTAACCAGATCGAACTCATTCGTCAGACGGTCGAGCAGGTCGCGTTCGCCGCGCAGAAATTTGATTGGATCACCCGGCTTCCGATATCCGACCGCGATGTTGAAGTCACCGCCCAGCACGAGGTCCGCACGGTCGCGAAGCCTGGTGAGACGATCAAGAATGTGATGCATCGTGCGGATATATCCGAGTTCGCCGGCAGGTCCATGAATGCTGAACACAATAAAACGACGTGGCGCCCACGAAGAGCTCTGAATCTCGCCGCCAACGACCCAGCCGTCATATTCCGGAATCGCGATCGGAATCAACGATGCGGATCGTGCAAACAATCCCGTGCCCCAACCTCTCGCTCCGGTAGACTGCCACGCGAACGCATCGTGGCGGCTGTGCCGGAATCGCTCGCCGGGAGAGTCTTCGGGCGGACGGCACTCCTGCGCCAGGACTAAGTCCGGACTTAGCCTGCGGATCACTCGTGACCAGTGACCGCAGCGCTTCAGGCTTCCTGCGCGGAGAAAGTTGTACGTGACGATTCGCATCCGTGGAACTATAGTCCGCCTGTCATCGTATCCTTTGACCATGGGAGCGCTTAATCAAATCATCCGCGCATTGTGGATGGCGATGTTCGCCGTCTGGTTCATCACGGGACTCAAGTTGAAAGAGACCGCGCAATCCCGCTCTGAAGGAATGTCGCGGATATCGGTATACGTTGTTTGGGCTGGATGGTGGCTGTTGTTCGCCCACGGGTTTGGAATCGATCCTCTCTCGAGAAAAATTTTCGAGCCGTCGCAGGTGACGGCCGCCGTTGGTTTGGTTGTTACGGCTGTGGGCCTGGTCTTCGCAGTTGTCGCACGGCTTTATATAGGGACGAACTGGAGCGCGCTGATACAAGTAAAGGAGGGCCATGAACTGATCCAAACCGGACCGTATGCAGTCGTGCGGCATCCTATCTACTCCGGTTTGATGCTTGCAACGCTCGGCACAGCGATCGCGTATGGAGAACTAAGCGGATTCCTCGGTTTCGTCATGGTTGTTGCCGCATGGGGCTACAAAGCCCGCCTGGAGGAATCTGCGATGCTCGGCCAGTTCGGCACGCAATACGAAGCGTATCGCGCGCGCGTCAAGGGTCTTGTTCCATTGGTGTGGTGATCCTCAGGTGCGAGGAGATTGAGAGGCCCGCGACTGGCGACGATGAAGTCCTGATCAAAGTGCGCGCAGCTTCCGTGAATCCCATTGACTGGCACTTCATGAGAGGCACGCCGTATTTCCTGCGAGTGCAACTGGGGCTGCGCAAACCAAAGGCGACACGGCTGGGCATTGATGTCGCCGGCCAGGTCGAAGCGGCTGGCACGAACGTGACGCAGCTCAAACCAGGCGACGAAGTGTTCGGTTCGTCCCGTGGAGCCTTTGCCGAATATGTGTGCGCTCGCGCATCGTCATTGGCCATGAAGCCGAACAACGTGACGTTCGAACAGGCGGCTTCTGTACCGGTGGCGGGATTCACCGCGCTGCAAGGTCTTCGCGACAAGGGACACCTTCAACCAGGACAAAAGGTCCTGATTAACGGCGCGTCGGGAGGCGTAGGCACTTTCGCTGTGCAGATCGCCAAGTCGTTCGGAGCTGATGTGACCGGCGTATGCAGTACGAGGAACGCGGATATGGTCCGATCCATCGGCGCAGATCACGTCATTGATTACACGAAAGAGGATTTCACGAAAAGTGACGGCCGTTACGACATCATTCTCGACAACATTGGGAACCATCGGTTCTTCGAATGCAGGCGCGTCTTAAATCCCAAGGGAACACACGTCGGCGTCGGAGGAGCCACCGGCAACTGGATGATCGGCGCTTTGGCTGGGCTTGCCCGGACGCTTATCGTGTCACGGTTCGTGAGCCAGAACTTCGTCGTCTTTATTGGGAAAGGCAGCAAAGAGGATATGGCCATACTCGGCGAGCTCATGGCGGCGAGCAAAGTGACACCGATCATCGACAGACGTTACACATTGAGTGAAACCTCCGAAGCGATCCGGTATCTGGAACAAGGCCACGCCCGCGGAAAAGTCGTAATAACCTTGTGACACCTTCATGCAGGTCGCTGCGGCACTCCTCGTTCTGGTATGCCGGCAGTGGACTGTAAATGACCACCGACGTTGTCTTCGGAACAGCTTTGCACAAGAGGCGCGTTCTGCGAAAACTCCCCTCCTCATCTGAGGAGCCTGTCCAAGTAATGGTGGACCGGTGGTGACCAAAGGATGGGTTTGAATTCGGGCATGTCAAAAACGTTTCGAGAATGGAAGCCCGAACAAAGTGCGATGTTCCCGGCATGCGCGATGGATCTAGTTCCGGAGGATCACTTGGCCATTTCATTCGGAATGTGG
>QHXA01000709.1:0-2612 GCA_003222755.1 Acidobacteriota bacterium | reverse complement strand
TGTTGTTGTATGCCAACGCGGTCGGAATCTATGCCTCACGACGGATAGCCCGAGCGTGTCAGGAGCGGCTGGACTTCATGGCGCTGACGGGAATGCAGAAACCGGACTTTCGGACCATCAGCCTGTTTCGGTTGCGGCATCTGGAAGCACTGAAGGGACTGTTTAAACAGGTGTTGAAGCTTTGCCAAAAGGCAGGGATGAGACATTCATCCCTTGGGACAAAAGTAATACGTTTTGGGAGCTCAATTGGGAATCTTCCACAACTTCACAGCGAATGTGCTAACAGGACGCGCACTCAGCGCCGCACCGGATTTGATCGCGCTGTATAAGGACACGCTCCGGCAGGCTGCGAACATTGCGGGAGGTGCCGGCGGTTGGCTGGAGCAGGAAATCGTCAAAGAGGAATTTTGCCAGGAACTGTTGATTTTCTTCGAAGGACACGTTCTTGACCCACCAAAACCTGACGTGAAGGCAGCATAGTGGCAAGCTTTGGGCTCAAACGGTTAAGAGATTGCCACCTTGGTAGCGTTTGTACCGCCTCGATTATCGGTCGGGCGAGCTTGGATCTCTCTACTCGTTACTGTTCGATTTTATTTGGATCTTTGCCACCGCATCGGCGTATATTCGCGCCAAATCGGGAGCTAAATCGAATTGATCGAGTTTGGAGGAGATCTATGAAACGCCTACTGGCCGCAGCGGCGTTGCTGTTCGGCTTTGCCGCATTGAACAACATGTTTGCTCAAACCGGTAATTCGTCCGTTGCTGGATTCGTGCAAGATCCGAGCGGCGCCTACATACCGGGCGTAACCATCACTGCTACCAACACGCAGACCGGCGTCGTCACGACGGCGATTACCAATGAATCGGGAGCCTACAACATTCCTAGTCTTCTGCCGGGAATCTACAAGCTCTCCTCAGAGCTACCTGGCTTCAAATCGCGCGTCTTCAATGATGTTCAACTGGGCGCCAACACAACAGCACGCTACAACTTCACGCTCGAGGTCGGCGCAGTTTCCGAGGCCATTGAAGTCACGGCCGAGAGAACAGCGCTGATTGCCGAGTCATCTCCAACCATCGGCCAGGTGTTGCCGGAACAGCAGGTCCGCGATCTTCCGTTGGTGAGCAACAATGTCCTGGATCTGATGAAGACCATGCCCGGCGTGCGTGGCGGTATCTACTCATCAGCAACAACCTTCGCCGGCATCAGCGCAAGCGCCGTGAATACGACGCGGGATGGCTTGAGCGTCCAGGAAGGGCGGTACGCGTACGGTGTAGGTTCGACTACTCTCATCAATCCGGACATGGTCGGTGAGTTCCGGGTCATTCTCGCGCCTGTCGACGCGGAAACGGGACGCGGCAATGGGCAAGTTCAAATCATCACACGTTCCGGAACGAATCAGTTCCGAGGAAGTGCCGTTTGGAACGTTCGAAACTCCGCACTCGATGCGAACACTTGGGTCAACAATAAACAGATCATTCGAGGCGTGTGGACTCCGTCTCAGCCGAATTGGCAGAACGAGCACGAATACTCGATCAATGTCGGCGGGCCGATCAAAAAGAATAAAACATTTTTCTTTTTCTTGTGGGACCAGCAGATTGAGCGCGACCGCACGCAGATGCGGCCTGTCGTGCTGACGGATTGCGCAAGGAACGGCATCTTTCGGTACTGGGAAGGCTTTCAGAACGGAAACCTCAACGCAATCACGAGCAGTCTCGGCACCGCCAATGCGACCACTCAGTCGGTCGATTCGTTCGGTAACCCGCTCCGGCCAGCGATAAATCCCAACGGCACGGGCACGCCGTATACCGGCCAGCTTCGATACTTCAGCGTATTTGGCCCGCTGTTGAACACGCCTACCAGGCCCGACTGCTCAGACGGCCTTGTCCAGCAAGGCTCTCCCTGGGATCCCCTTCGGCCGGGTTTGGATCCGGTTGGAATCAGCCAGCGCTACCTGGCCTACATGCCGCATGCGAACATTTTTGATGGCGGCGATGGTCTCAATACGGCGATTCACCAATGGCAATTTGCGGGACACGGAACGGGAGACCTGAATACGGCTTATGGTATCAGCTTCGTTGCCGACCACCATCAAGAGAACCTCAAGATCGATCACATCTTGAATGCTCGCCACAAAATCGCGGTGAATGGCAGCTATCAGGTTGTCCCCAACGACTACATACCTGTCTCGGGTCCAACGGTGCAGTGGCCCGGTGGATATCTCTCCAAGACTCTTCGAAAGCCTCGTGTGCTGACGGTCAATCTGACATCAACGCTGACATCGTCTCTTCTTAATGAAGCCCGCTACGGCTATCGGGCAAACTGGCACTACGTATGGGCGCCATGGGAAGTGCCCGATGTCACGGCGCGGGAGGTTCCGTTGTCATTGATGCGGAATGGACAGGGAGGAATTCCGATCGTTTACACTCCGGCAACCATCGGCAGCACTGCGCAAGGCGGTACGCTGACGACCGTCAGTTTTAGCTGCGCGACGGGTTGCGCGCAGCAAGGCAACTACACTCCTCTGTTCGAATACGCCGACACGCTCAGTTGGACCAAAGGCCGACATGCATTCAAGGGCGGGGCGGACATCCGCATCGCGTATACAAAAGGT
>QHXA01000686.1 GCA_003222755.1 Acidobacteriota bacterium | reverse complement strand
GTCGCCCCCGGCAGCGTTCGTCTTTGCTGCGGCGTCATCAGCCGAGGCATCGCATTGTACGAAGGTAAAGTGATCGTGCCTGTCGTCGACGGTCATCTTGTGGCGCTTGACGCGGCTTCAGGAAAAGTTCTTTGGTCTGTTGTAGCGATACCCAAAGAGAACTCGCAAAATTACAGCCTCACGATGGCGCCGCGTGTCTATAAAGGCAAGATCCTCATCGGTACAGCGGGCGCGGAGTTCGCGCCGTTTCGCGGATACCTCGCCGCATTCGATGTAAACAACGGCAAGGAGCTTTGGCGCTTCTACACCGTGCCGGGCGATCCATCAAAACCGTTCGAGAACAAAGCCATGGAAGTCGCAGCCAAAACATGGTCCGGCGAATGGTGGAAATACGGATATGGGATGGCATGGCCTACGATCCGGACGCCGAGTTGGTCTATGTCGGGACAGGCAACGGTCTTCCGTGGCCGCAGGAGATTCGACAAGGAAAGGGATCCCAACGTCTTGACAATCTGTACATCGACTCGATCCTTGCAATCGACGTGAACTCGGGACGATTGAAGTGGCACTACCAATGCACGCCGGGCGACGAGTGGGACTATGACGCGATTCAACATCTAATGCTGGCGGATATCCGGATCAATAGACGCAACCGTAAGGTCATCATGCAGGTGAACAAGAACGGTTACTTCTATGTGCTGGACCGGATAACTGGCGAATTTATCTCCGGCGAGCCCGTCGCTCCCGTAAGCTGGGCGACCGGACTGGATCCGAAAACGGGGCGTCCCAAGATCAACCCCGATGCCTACTACTCCTCCGAACGCGGTGTGACAGTCGCACCGTTACAAGCCCACAACACAGCGCAGATGGCTTTCAATCCGGCGACGGGTTTGGTCTACGTTCCGATCCTGGCAGCCAGCACGTTCAGTTTCACTGCAACGCCGAATTTCCAAATCGTCCCAGGAGTGCAGACTCTCGGCCTGCGCGGCCCCGGAGAACGGGGCCAGGCGCCCCCCATGTCTGTTCCTCAGGCCTACGAGGCGTACGGACCGGTGCGGCCCGGTGAACGCGGCATCTTGTCTGCATGGGATCCGGCAACGCAGAAAGAGCGGTGGTTTGCGCCTGTCGGCGGCCAGAGCGGCGGCGGCGCGCTCTCGACGGCCGGCAATCTTGTTTTCCAGGTCACGCCACAAGGCCGGCTGATGGCGTATACCGCGGACAAGGGCGAAAAGCTTCTTGAAGTCACGACGGGACAAGTCGCAGGCATGGGTCCCCCGATGACTTACCTTCTGGATGGGAAGCAATACATCGCCTTGATGGGAGGGATGGGCGCCGCTCCCGCACGCGGCGCTGTTGCGCCCCCATTCGCGCCACCGCCTGCCGAGCCAACGGCGGCGGCCCAGCAAGCCCAAGCTCCTCCGCCGGGTCCACCCCTCCCGGCACAGAGTCGGCCGCGGCTGTACGTGTACACCCTCGATGCAGCACAGCGGTAATCCGTATGTAGGCGGAGGTACGGTCGGAGGTTCCAAAACCGGGTAGCTACGCTACATCGGAAATTCCCTTGAATCTTAGGCCGACGAATCGCAGGATCGTGTATTTAACCATCCGCAGCCCGGTGTGTATGGCGTCGGATTCGGTTGCGCTCCGCTTGTCGGCGGTAGCAATCTGAACATCAATAGCAGCGACGCCTTCGGTTATATATCGACGAAAGGCGCGGCTATCCCGAATTCACCGGATTCCCAGGATGCGCCAATTTGAACTGAAGGTTCGGTTAGATTTTTAAATCAAACTGTAGCGGCGGTCCATGACCGCCGATGATGTTCCGATTGCGAGATTGTGGGCGGTCATAGACCGCCCCTACAGCAAAGCACTAAAAATCGAGCCGCAATTTCAACTGGAACTGGCGTTGAGACGGGATCCAGTACCCAGCCGACGCTCCCTTGAGGGGCATCTGTCCGAACGGGTTCGTGTCGTTGAGATTCATGACCGCGCCGCCATCATTTGGAGGGGCGGCGAAGCCCGCCGGAGGCGCACCCGGTATCGGATGATTGAAAATGTTTCGCGCATCCACCCGGATTTGGCCCGTGAAGGTCTCACCGATTTTGAACCCTTTGGTTACGGCCATATCCGCATTCCAGACTCCTGCCGCCTCGATGCTATTCAGACCGACATTGCCGCGTGTGCCGGGCTGCGCGTTCTGAAGGATGATATTCTCCGACGACTTCTCCGCGATGGCGTTCAGGCTGCAGAACGGCCGCAGGCTGGGATCAATCGAAAGGCATTGTGGATCCGGAACCTTGCTGAAAACATCGCCAAAGTAGAGTCCATAATTCGAGCCCTTGTCCCACCGGACCCCGCGAGTTCCTTTGAAATCGAACGGCCTTACCTGGTCGGGTGTTCCACGGCTATAGAGCATGCTTTGGCCATTGATCGTTAGGGGCGCGCCCGACGAGAGGTTAACAAGCCAGCTTGTTTGCCAATTTTCGATGACGCGCGCCAATACGCCGTGAGTCTTACCTGCCAAAAGCTTGCCAGGTCCGACCGGCAGATCGAACGAGCCGTACGTTCGGACGACGTGAGTCCGGTTGCTCCGCAACAGTGTGTTTTCTTGGATCGGTAAAAGCGCCACCGCTCAGTGTGTCGACGCCGAGATTTTTACTCCATGTATACGATGTCTGGAGATTGAAACCGGCCGTGTCTCGCAACGTTCCAAGCACCTGCAGCGAGTGATAGTTGGAATGGCCGGCGTTGGTGTAAAGCGTCGCACTGCCGAATTGAGGATTCGTCAGAATAAAGTTCTCCGGAAATCCGTTAAATCGAAGAACTGAACCGTTGACACTAAACGGGACAAACGGCAGGCCCTGGTTTCCCGGGTATGTTCCGTTGTAATTCAGTGTCGCCAACGATGTGGCCAGCGCGGAGTAGTTTCCATTGGCCAGGTTAGCGCGCAAATTGGGCGCGTTTCTCAGATGTAATGCGCCGGTCTGAGGAACGCCATTGACGGTTGTGCCGACCGGTCCAAACCCAGGGCCGGCGATGTTAATCCCGTTGAACATTTGATCCAGTAACGCCGAATTCTGTCCCGCCCGCGCCGCATCGAAGGCTTGTTTCAGACCGTTCGTCAGGAAATTGGGCGCATTGATCGGGAGAGTGCTGTAGTTTTTCCGCGTAAGCGTCCCTATGTAGCGTGAGTCCAGGGTGAACTTATTCGTCAGGTTTCGTGTTATCGACAGAGTCAGGGTTTGGATAGACGGGTTGAGGTAATTCGGGTCATAGGCATTGATACTGGCTGTCCGGCTCGTGATCGGAATTTGCTGCACCGGCAAAACCGGAGGAGCGATGGGGTAAGGAATTTTGTTGCTTGTGATCGATGTCAAATCCAGATATGGCGTATTGCTGTCGCCCTGGAACAATGCGGGAAACTCGCTGCCCGGAGGCTGGCCGAGATTGGTTTCAATCGTGCTGAAATTGCTGCCGCCGGTATTACCGCCACCAATGAATTGGAGCTGATAACCGCCTCGGACCACTGTGTTGGAAGACGGGTTCCAGGCGAAGCCCACCGCCGGGCCGAAGTTGTTCAGGTCGCGCGGATAGGGTCTTAGGCCAGGATTCGGTGTGTTCGGTCCAACGAAAATCAACTCGCTTAAAGGCGCTCGAGCGCCCGGAGTCATCCAGCCGTTGAAACCTCGTCCTGAAATACCGAACAGGCCGGCGCCGCCGTCCTTTAGAGTGGCGGCCAAACCGTTCTTTTCGTACGGGGGTCCGTAATAATCCCACCGCAAGCCGAGGTTGAGCGTGAGTTTGTTCGAAAACTTCCAGTCATCTTTGAAAAAGGAGCCGATCTCGTTGGTGTGGAAATCGCGAATCTTGTATGGGTCCGTGCTCGGATCGTTCCACGCCACCCCCGCTTGACTCGGTTTATTAATGAACCGGTACTGCAACAGGCCGCAGAGCGAACCGGAAAGGAACGTCATAAGATTCTCCATCCCCTGGATGCTTCCGCCAATAGGAAGAGAGGTGGTTAAATTCGGGATACCGACGATCCCCGGAGTCCCAACAACTCCTGTGACCGGAGACGATGGAGTGGTGCCTCCGTACGCCACCGGGTTCACAGGATGGCCCGCAAAGCCGCCATTGATGAAATTACTAGCGCAGGGATTGATGGCCGTGCCGGTGCTGCTGACCGTACTTTTCGAACTGGCGTGACGGTACTCGCCTCCAAAGCGGAACGCGTGCTTGCCGACCGTCAAACTCACGGTGTCTCCCCAGGTCTTCCGCGGCGTCGAATCGTCCAGTAATTGGAGGGGCGCAAACCCCCGAGTCCCGACAATCTGATCCGTCTGGAAGTTGGCCTGGCCGTATCCAAGAAAAGCAGGGAATTGCAGTCCGCTGCTGTTCTTTGGAAACAGTTTGAATATCTCGTCGTGGTACGCAGGATTGTACAGCGGGGCAAATTCATTGGTCCCCGACCGGCTCATGCCGAACCGGGCTTCGTTGACCGGTGTGGGCGATAATGTCGAGACAAAGTTGACACTGAGCACCTGCGGCTGGTCGTAGTCCTTGCCCTCCCATGTATTGGGCCATGTCATAAAGGCGTCGGAAGCGTACTGCTTCTCAAACATCCAGGCGCCGCTGATTTTGTGTTTCTCGTTGAAGATATGATCGATCTTGACGTTCCACTGTTTCCGATTGGCGGGTTCACCGGCTGCGAAAAGATTTTGGCCGCCGTCCCGGTGGCGAATCCAGCGATGGCCGGCGACATTCAGGCCGTCACCGATATCCCAGTTATTGACAGGAGGCATGTACTTGAACAAAGTGTCCACGTAACCTGTCGGGTCTTTTCGAGTACGGAATGGATCTCGTGCGGCACCCGTGACAAGGGCAGCGATGTTGGAACAATCCGCATTCGCAGCCGGCAGGTTGGCAGGAAGCTGGCCAAAAACGCTGGCATATCGTATGGGACCGAGATCAGTTCGCGGATTGCCTGCCGCGTCGACCCAGGGCGTCGACTTAAACGGAAACTGGGATGTCGGTTGAGACCATGTCGGCGGGTTATTTAGCACTCCGCCGCCATACGTCGGGCCCCAATCGTCGAAATAACGGTAAATGCCGCGTTGCGCGCAGGGAGTCAAGACGCTGGCAGTATAAGATTCGCGGATCAGTGCCCATTCTTTGTCAAACAACCCGAAGAAAAACGTCTTGTTCTTGACGATGGGACCACCGAGCCTCGCGGTCATTTCCGGCTGATTTCTCCACAGCGGGGTCGCGCCGGTTTGATTGGCCGACCACGAATTGGCATCCAAAGCCGAGTTTTGGGCGTCCCAAACAACGCCGCCGTGGAACTGATTGGTTCCCGATCGGGTCTGGATCTGGAATTGTCCGCTGCCACGTCCCAATTCGGCGTCCACTTGTGCCAGAATCATTCGCACTTCACCAACCAGGTCTGGATTTATGGTAGTGGGCGTTTG
>QHXA01000670.1:429-4613 GCA_003222755.1 Acidobacteriota bacterium | reverse complement strand
AGCCGCCGCCGCTCAAGCACAGACACTGATCGAGGCAGCGAAAGCCGGTGTGCCATTCTGCGAAAAATGCCAACACATCACAGATGCGCTGGCCGCATCGGGAGCGGATTCGGGGAAAGCCACGGCATCCAGTCCTGCGGCTGGAGGGATCTCTGGAACTTCTGCGACCAATGCATCGGCCGGATCGGTACAAGACGTCCAAAAGAACCCCTTGGATGCGGCAGCCGACCGCGATGAAGAACCACAGGAAACCAAGACCGAGCCGGCACTGCGGCCGCTTTCAGTCTTCGTTCATGACTCTTTTGGCGTGCCCCGAGAGGGAGTTCAGGTGGAGGTGAGCTTTGCTGACGGCCGCACCGAACGGGCCGTGACGAACTCCCTGGGTAACTTTGTTGTCATGATGAAGAAGCAGCACGACTCGGCAAAGGTACGCTACAGCATCCCTGGCGAGGCGCCGGTCGAGATGACTTTGCGTGAAGACTTCTTTATTGAAATGGCGGGGACTGACACGGAAGAAGGGCTGCGCCGCCGGCTGTATAACCTGGGCTATCTGCTCGATGATGATCTCGAGGGTGCGCTGACGGCGTTTCAGGCGACACACGGTCTGCTCACGACCGGCGAAGCGGATCAGGAGACACGTGACAAGTTGTTAGCCGTTCACGATGGCGAGGAGCCAATCGTGCCAGTGGTTGACGTTGACACTGCCCCCCTCGCCGCTCATGAACTGCTGGAGGAAGGCGATCAAATCGCTTAAAGGAGTACGGGATGGCACCGAAGATTAAGCTCAAACCCGATCAACCCATCCGCCGCTATGTGGGGCTCGACGCGACCGGCGCAATAGACACAGTGGCCTGGGGCCATTTGTGGAATATGACGTTCGGCTGGAAGAACCTGCTCTGGGAACTGAAAGGAGACCCGGCGGATTCTGAGCGCCGCGTGGACAAAGCCCATCCGAAACTTCCCGTCCGGTGGTTAAAGAGATCGTTAGACAAGGATACTTTCGCCGACACGTGTGTGTTGCCGCAGGGCGCCGATGGCATTGGCACGGATCCGCTCTGGGCGGGGAACACCGCCCGCGCGAACATAAGTGAGATGAATGCGTCGGACAAATTCATGCAGACATTCATTCTCAGGCCCAGCGCGGACAAATCCTCGTCGTCTCTTAATGATTCTGGTAAGGGAGTCGTCGCGGACATCGTTTACATTAGTTCGCACGGCACCGGGGGAGGCGAGATGATGGGAGAGCAAAACGGTGCGGACTTCATCTTCGCCCCTGCTGTTGCCGCCAGTCAGGGAAAACAGTTCGCCGGTGGAACTGCAGTACCCTTAATCCGGTCAGCCATGAGTTCTGGCGGAAACTGATGACGGGCCCAACGCCGTTGCGCGGGATCGTCGGGTTTCAGAAGTCCTGTCCGACCGCAGAAGGATCCGTCCGGATCTTCAAGACGTTCATTGATGAACTGGCCGGAAAAAATAAGGCCAAGAGCCCCAGGACCTTCCTTGATGCCTGGGCCCATGCGATAACGGCGCACACTTCGGAAGACATTTGGGTCGTGGTCTGCCATAAGAACGCCGTCGGGGACACGATTGCCAAGTGGAACGCCGACGCCTTGAAGCCGATTCCCTCTGCCGGTTCCAAGATCTTCATGTTCGACCACCTGAACCCGCCGAGTAAGGGTTTGGAAGTCGTACCGAACACCGATCCATTTCATGTGAGCTGGGAAACCAAACTGGCGCCTGTGACTCCGGCGAATCGGATTGATCCCGAGATGAAACTGGACGTGGGAGACAAAGCCATGATCCTGGTGGAACCACCGCCTTCGAACTCAGGTACGACTTTCAAGAAAGGCGATAAAATCGCCCTCACATTAATCTATATTCGGCCGGACTACCGCCGGCAGGAAATTGATATAACGAGGATGTTCGACGTGCTTTTGCATCGCGACGCTTCTGCGCCGACCACCGCAAATCGTAACCCGGGCAGTCCCGGCAAAGACGACACCTGGGAAATGGTGGTTAATGTCGAGACCAAGAATATTTCCCTGATATTGAAATTGAAAGACCGGATGGGGATGCATTCCAATATGCCGCTGTGGTTGCGCGCCCATTACGACGGCAGGCAAAACGATCACGCACGACTTCCGGCAGTTCGGCGCGATCCTTCTGAAGTGATACGCGTGGCCGCACCGGTTTACCGCGCCTTAATTGCTAGAACCTTCTGCACCTCGAGAATAGTGCGCTGAATGACGCCGGCGAGATCCGGTCCAACAAAACGACGGCCGCTTACTTTCTCCCCCAGCCGAACTACGGTTTGCAGCGCCTCGGGTGAAGCGCTCTGCCACTCCGGCGGCCGCGGGGAACGTACAGCCGGTCCGAACCATTGCTTCGGTTTGTAATCAAAAATGGTTTCGACAAGTCCGGCGGCCACAGAATCCTCGAGATCGGCCGAGAGAAGCCGCTCGGCGGAATTGACGACAGGGAGGCTTGTGCGGTACGGGAGCACGACGCGGTGAATGGAATCGATGCGGCGGTTCACATCGACGCTGCGGTCTCTGACCATCGATTCGAAGAGCTCGAGAGCGCGTGGGCTTCCATTCTTCACCAGAAGCGGGGCGTTGAAAGCGAAGTAGCCGTCCACATTCGTTCGACTGAAGAACTCGGCGGCTTCTTCTGTCATTGGCTTCACGGCCGCAAGCGTTTCCAGCAAAGAGTCCATGCGATCTTCATCGTCGAGAAAGTTTTTGTCCTTGCTGAGCGTCAGGCATAGCTCGCCGACTGCGGCGATTGGATGAGCTGCCAGTGCGGCCATCACTTCGCGTAGATGGAGTGTCTTTGCGTCAGAACTTCTCACGTTATCGAGGCGTGCGAGAAATTCACTGCGCCGCAGAAATTCGCCCAGCTGCAATACGGCAGCGGGATCGGCCATATTAGCCAAAGCCACGGCGGCTCTTTCCAGCGAGTTTCGATCCCTTGAGGACCGAAGCACGTTCAGGTTCTCCTCAACGGTCGTGCGCGTCGATTGCACGAACGGCATCGCGAACACCACCGGCGCGATTGCAAACACGACGCAGCACAGCGTCTGACTCCGGAATCCCCTCACTCTTTTCTGCTCTCCAAAATGTTCTCGATGGTTTTCACGGTTTCCTCCATGGCAGCAGCAACTGGTTGCGGTAAATCAAGCCGCTCCTTCGCCATCGCCGCCAGCCGGAGTATCAGATGAAGCGCTTCATCGGAAGCATTTTCCCAAGCCGGTGGCCTGGGAGCTCCGATTGCCGGTCCAAACCAGGGTTTGGATTGATAATCGAAGATCGTTTCCACTAGTCCGATAGCTACGGCGTGCTCCAGATCCGCGACCACCAAGCGCTCAACAGAATGGAGTACTGGTAGAGTCGTACGATATGGCAGCAGTGATCGATGCAGCGAATCTATCCGGCGGTTTTCCGGGACAGTGTGATCGGCCATCATGGACTCGAACAATTCCAGCGCTCGTGGACTGCCATTCTTCACGAGAAGAGGAGCATTAAAGGCGAAGTATCCGTCCTCATTGGTTTGCCGGAACAAATCAACTCCCTCGTCCGTCATCGGTCTGACGGAGGACAGTGCTTCCAGCAGGAAGTCCATCCGGTCTTCATCGGACATAAAGTTTGAATCGCGGCTCAGCTCTACACAGAGTTCGCCGACCGTTGCGTTCGGATGACTTTCTAACGCAGCCATGACCTCACGCAGGTGAAGCGTTTTGACGTCCGGATCAGTTAAATCGTCCAGCTTATACAAAAATTGGCTACTCCGAAGGAATTGACCGAGTTCTGCGATGGCCGTTGGATCACCCGAACTGGCCAATGCAACGGCCGCTCGCTCGAGCGACTCGGGATCGTCCGAAGAACGGAGGATGTCGACGTTTCGGGGAAGTTCCTCGCTACTGTTGTTTGCCATGCATTCCTTTCCGGTTTCCATTAAGGACTGCGGAACAGCGCCTCGCTGAATCGAATCGCTTTCACCTGAATGATGTCAACATTCTGTGCTGTCGGCGGTGGGTTCGTGGGGTGCATGAGATTTTCCGCAGCCGGTAAAGCCACTCCATCTGTGACTGGATCCGTTGTGTCGCCCCGGTGTCCTAATCCAAGAACATGACCGACTTCGTGTGCCAGAGTATTTCCGTACGCCAAAATCGTCGAATCGCCACC